>JAKFYM010000107.1 GCA_021730855.1 Bdellovibrionales bacterium | reverse complement strand
CCATAGGATTATCTTTTATCTCCCCCGCTTTGGCCGGGGAATGGAATTTAAGTGTTAGTTGTCCATTTACCCGTCTGCCAAATGATTCAAGAACTGAAATCCTAGAGCCAGCAACCATTGCTTTGCGTTGGGAGACTGTAAGTAATGGATTTCTTTTAGACGATTCAGCGCTCCTTGAGTATTTCGAACGTCTTCGCGCCAATCCTTTTGCAAGAACTTGTTTTGGGGAGATTGCGAGGAGTATCGCCATGCAGGCCCGGCGTGAATGCAATGCCCGAAATGATCAGTGTCCTGAAGCAATTGGAAAGACGATCTGGGATTTTATAGTGCAGATGCCTCATGAGGAAGAGCTGAGCGAGATACCATTGAAAATTCCAGGAAGCAATTTAGTGAATGGAAGCCTTGCCTACAGAGAGGCAATCAACGCATCTGAGCGTGGAGAGTTGCGTTTAGGACATCTACTCACCGTACTAGAAATATTTGACGATTTTTTGAATGAGGATTTTTTGCAAAACCATTTGCCTGTTATATTGGCAACCCTAAACTCGGATGAGAAATTAAGAGTTTTAACCAGTTTAGCCATTAGACTAGAAGAGGGCTCTAAGCAGAAGTGTGCCACCAACCATTCTGATCTAAGATGTGCCGCTTTTCGTCAAGGTGTTGAAGCTGTGTCCGGGATATTATTGAGTCATCTTTCGCCCTTGGCGAAAAATCAAGAGCGTCAGGGTCAATTAGAGCTATATTGTGATGTTATGCCACTTTCGGCAGCTAGTTCACTGAGCGAAGTTTTTAGCAATTTTCGAGAATCTGTAAACTGTTTAGATTTAATTGCTGGCGCTCCAGGCGTGGAAACCATCAAGGGTGGACCAAATCCAGTTCGCTATCGAATTAGCAAACCAAACGACCAATCTTATTTATTGGAAATCCCGCTCCATTTCCTGGCGGAGGATGTGTCACCTACGGAACTCTCTGATTTTGTAAAGACTGTAGAAGAATGCCTGGTCTCTCTAGATGGTCATTTATTTGCGCCGGAAGGAGAGAGCATCAAAATTCGCACGATTGCATCGGAGACGAAATTTTCTCAAGAGATCTTTGTGACGCGAAGGGCTGTCCGAGAGAATAGTGCTCTATACTCCCTGCAATCGGATTGCCAAACAATCACTCACGAAGTTTTCCATGCTTTAGGCTTGGTGGACTTATACAAGGAAAAACTGAGAGGGTATAAAATTGATCCTCGAACGGGATACGAAGAGCGTGTGGCCGATCTTACTCAAGAAGGAGGTCGGCCCGCTTATGATTGCCGTCATCTTGGGCCGGATGATTCCATTATGAGTCATCATGAGCTTGCGTTTACAAAAACTTTTGGTGGAACAAACCTCTATGTCTGTGCTTGCCCATCGAATATGGGTGCTGTGGACTGTTCGGAAAAGCTTGCCGCAATACCGCTTGGTCAGGCTCGTTGCCCCGAAGACTTCGGTGTTGGGGTTTATTCGACTTCTGATGTTTTACCGCGGGGAACGGATCTAAATGCTTACGTACGTTCGATTTGGGGTGTGTCCCCCAACATCCCCAATTTTCGAGTGATCACGACCACGAAAATTCTTCCCGCGAGACAAAATCTCCTCTATCCGGGAGAAGCTCAAGCTATCCTATTTCCTAATTGTAATTCTCGTCGCTCAGCCTATGATTTTTGTTCGCGGTCAGCCTACACTACAAGCAATGGCTCTGGGCAAGGTTGCGATCCTAACCCGCCTCAGGCCTGCCGGGACCAAAGTTGGGTGACATCCATAGCGCCACTTCCTGAGGGGGCACCATAGATGTTTCTATTCATTTTCTTTTTGGTCAATTTGGCTTTTGCCTCGAATCAGGCTCCGAGTCTGGTTGTTTTGCAACTCAGGCAAGACCATCCATTGACCACCGAGGAACTTTCTTTGGTTTTCCGTAAATCCGAAGTGGCGCTTTTTACCAATACCAATCGCTGGGAAATTCCGGCACAAAGGAATCAAGAAGGTATTTTTCGGCTAGGGGCATTTGTGTCTGGCTATGAACCAAAACTTGAACGGCTTAGGGATAGAGTCTTACGTTTGCAAAAATGGTTGAAGGCCGAGCCACTATGGAAAAGACCCGATTGGCTCAAGAGGGCTAGCCCTAGCCCGCCACCTCATGCTCTCAAGATGACCATTGATGGAGAAGAACTTACAAAAACAAATCCTGAATTCGAAAAAGTCATGGAAGAAGTCTATTCTCTCTTCGCCTTGCCGTCCTGGAAGATGGTGGACGGACTGGAAATCCCAGTTAATGATTTTCGTAAATTTCAGGTGAAAAAGGGAAAGCTGGCTCGTAAACTTCAGCCCGGTCAGATGGAAGGCTGTTGGTTGAAATATCTGGCAAAACAAGGTCCTTGCTTGCTTTCCCCCTTGGGAATTTTGCATCCGATGAAGAAACTAAAATAAGCACTCATGCCTAGAGGCTGCCCACGATGTCAGAAATAGCATGGTTCTGGCTAAGGAGCGGGCGGATTTACAGAATCAAGGGCGTTCCAAAATCGCCGTCACGCCCATTCCCCCACCAGTGCAGATCGAGATGAGCCCGCGCCCACTGCCCTTGCGCTCCAGCAGTTTTCCGAGCGTGCCCACGATCCGCGTGCCCGTGGCGCCGAAGGGGTGGCCAAGGGCCACGCTTCCGCCCACCACATTGAGTTTCGCACGGTCAATGCTGCCGAGCTTGCCGGGAAGGCCAAGCCGCGTGCGGCAAAAATCTTCCGACTCCCAGGCCTTCAAGGTGCAAAGCACCTGGGCGGCAAAGGCTTCGTGGATTTCATAAAAATCAAAATCCTGGAGCTTGATGCCTTTGCGCAGAAGCATTTTCGGCACGGCATAGGCCGGTGCCATCAGCAGGCCTTCTTTTTTCTCCAAATAGTCCACGGCGCTCACCTCGGACTCGACAAAAAAGGCTTGGACCGGGAGATTGTGTTTGCGCGCGTATTCCTCGCTGCACAGGAAAATGGCCGAGGCGCCATCGGTGAGGGGCGAGCTATTGCCCGCCGTGAGCGTGCCCTTCGCGCTGCGCTCAAAAGCAGGTTTGAGCTTGGCCAGTTTGTCCAAGCTCGTGTCGGGGCGCATATTGTTGTCTTTCATGGCGCCGGCGAAGGGGAAGACCAAGTCCTTATAGAATCCTTCCGCCCAGGCCTTGCCCGCGTTCTGGTGGCTGCGCATGGCGAGCTCATCCTGCTCGGCCTGCGTGACCTTCCATTCCTGCGCCATGAGCTCGCAATGCTCGCCCATCGAAAGCCCTGTGCGTGGCTCCACCACGGCGGGAAAGCGCGGTTTGAGGTCTTTCATCCGCAGCCCGAGCCAAGGCTGCAATTTTTCCCAGAAGGAGCGGCCCTTGGAGCTGCTCACTAGGGTTTTGGAGAATTTCTGGCCAAAGGCAATCGGCACGTCGCTCATACTGTCGAAGCCGCCGGCGATGGCGCAATCGATCTGCCCGAGCGCGATCTTGTTGGCCAGAAGGATGGTGGCTTCGAGGCTGGTGCCGCAGGCGCGCTGCAGGCCGAAGGCCGGGCTTTCTTTGGCGATGCCCACGCCCAGCGCCACCTCGCGGGCGATATTCCAGTCGGCGGAATGATTCATCACCCCTCCGAGAGCGATGTCGCCAATCAATTTCCCTTGCAGCCGGAATTTTTCCACCAGGGCGCGCACCGCCGCCGTCATCATGCTCTGGTTGGTTTCGTTCGCGTAATTTGTTCCCACGCGGCAGAAGGGGATGCGGGCACCGCCGGCTATCACAACTTTTTTCATATCGTCCTCACACTAGGGGTTGGTACTGGCTCTGGATCATCGAAAACGCTTTTTCGGTCAAATCATCGCGGGTGGAATCTGGCGTCACCGGAATTTCGGGCAGCACGGTGAGGCGAACGCGGATTTTATTGTATTTCATCAGGTGAATGAAGTGGGAGGCGAAGGGCATATCTCCGTACCAGCAGATGCGGTCCCCATTGCTAGCGTCGATTTGCACGCCATCTAGGGTTTCGTACTGGATCACGATGGGCAGCACGGGTTTTCCGGCATTCACCGCGGCCACAAATAGCGGGCGTTTGAAGGGCAAAAGCTTCTGGCCATTGGCCGAAGTGGCCTCCGGGAAGACCACCACGCTAAAGCCTTGTTCGAGAGCTTCTTCCACCTGCCCGATCTCGCCATGAATGTTCTGGCGCGATCGTCTTTCCACAAAAATGCAGCCACCAAGTTCGGTGACAGCTCCTAGAAAAAAAGTCTCGCGCATCTCCACGGAGGTCACAAAACCCAGCTCCCGATAGGCCGCAAGCAGGATGGCGTCGAGATAAGACATATGATTGGCCACGATGAGGTAGTTCTGGTTGGGGCGAAAATTCTCACTGCCGCGGATTTCCATTTCCACGCCCATCACGGCCAAGATCACGCGGCAGTGGCGATTCACGGAGCGGAAAATATAGGTACGTAGCTGCTTGGGCTGGATGATTAGGAGGCGCATGAACCAGGCCACGGCCATGTGGTAGATGAGCACGCTCACCACAACAAATGTTTTCCAAGCCTGAATCAGCATCAGTGCTTCCTCTTGAGCGAGAGGGTTAGTTGAAAATCGGCCACGCGTTCGCTGCGATTATTGGCGAGCACGGCATAGGCTTTGACCACGAGATTCTTGCGCTCTCCGGAGGCAATCACGGCGTCCACAAACTCGCCAATCTTTGCGCCTTCTTCGCAGACAAAGAGCACATCGCCCTCTGGGCGACGCAGGAAATCGGCATGAAAATCTTTGAAGCTCAACTGAATGTGTTTGGCCTTGCGGCTCTTGATGTGGTGAACCGCAAGCAGTCCCCCCGCGCAATCGGCGCCCATCGCC
This sequence comes from Bdellovibrionales bacterium, assembly GCA_021730855.1. Lineage (GTDB taxonomy): Bacteria > Bdellovibrionota > UBA1018 > CAIPTA01 > CAIPTA01 > JAKFYM01. The sequence goes on along the minus strand of JAKFYM010000107.1, from coordinate 10,989 downwards.
AGCGCGCCAAAATACATCGAGCGCAGGTGGTTGCGCGTCCAGCGGTTGAGCGGGATGCGGATGGCGGCGCGTTCTTCGGAAAGTTCTTCCACCGTGGGGCGCACCGAAAAAAGCAGCGGAATGTTCATGAGCCCAAAGCCGCGCAGCATGGCCGTGGCCTTCCAGGAAGCTGGGATCATGCCTTCCACCTGTGTTATGAACGAGGGCATAGGTAAATACTACTGTGGAAGCGTGGAGAGGACTAGCAGAAGGCTATGGACGTTTTTAATATTCTCTTGGGTGTGGCAATCGGCACCTACGGCACCCTGGTCGGGGCCGGGGGGGGATTTTTATTGGTGCCGCTTTTTCTTTTGGTGCACCGCCTTCCCCATGAGATTGCCGTGGGCACTTCGCTGGCGATTGTGTCGGCGAATGCGTTTTCCGGGGCGATTGGTTATGTGTGGGAGAAAAAAATTGATTTTCGCGCGGGCATCACCTTTGCGTTAGCCACCGTTCCTGGGGCGATTGCCGGCGTATACCTCACCCAACTTATTTCCGGCCCCGTTTTTATGAAAGTTTTTGGCGGCTTTTTGATCTTCATGGCCACCTATTTGTTTTTTCGGCGTGAATCCAAGGTGGAGCCTCTACACGGTCGTCGTGGCTGGGGCTGGGTGCAGAGAAAAACCTACGAATATTTTGAGCCCTTGGGCTTGGCCATCAGTTTGTTTGTGGGCGTGATTTCCAGTTGGCTGGGCATCGGTGGCGGAATCCTGCATGTGCCGGCAATGACGGAGGTCTTGCGTTTTCCCGTGAGCATTGCCGTGGCCACCTCGCAATTTGTTTTGGCCTGGACGGCGCTGGTGGGAGCTTTGTTGCATGTCCAAGCCGGGCATTGGGATTCCCGGCTGGCGATCACCACCGGCCTTGGGGCCATTCTTGGGGCGCAGCTCGGGGTGCGCTTGGCGCGCAAAGCGAGAGGGAGCCAAGTGCTGCGCTTTCTCGCTCTGGGGCTTTTGGCCGTGGGCGTGCGACTGCTTTTTTAGCCTCTTACGCGCTGAGCAAATTCCGCGGCATTCTTCAAGGAAACTTCCCCGAGCAAACGCCGTTTTTCTTCTTTGGGGATTTTTTTGGGAAAACGCAGGCGAAGCTCCGCCATCGCGTCGGCAAAAGGAGCGTCTTCGAACAAACCAAAGTTGATACCCGAGGGTTGGAAATCCGTATTGAGCGGATTGCGCAAATGGTGCAGGAGCGCGCCGAGTCCGGAGGCTTCGGGCGGATTGGGCACCGGCTTCTGCGCCAAGCGTGCCTCAGCAAAAATCCCGGCCAGCATGCCCACGGCCGCTGATTCCATATAGCCCTCCACTCCCGTGATCTGGCCGGCAAGCATCACCTGACGGGCATTGCGCAGAGAAAGATCGAGGTTCAGCACGCGAGGAGCATCCACAAATGTATTGCGATGCATGCTGCCAAAGCGCAGGAATTCGGCCTGGCCCAGGCCGGGAATGGTGCGGAACACCTTGCCCTGCTCGCCATACTTTAATTTTGTTTGGAAGCCCACGAGGTTGTAGGCCGTTTTGGATTGGTTCTCGGGGCGCAGCTGCACGGCCGCATAGGGCTCGCGTCCCGTGCGCGGATCCACCAGGCCCACAGGTTTCATCGGGCCAAAGCGTGGGGTGTTCCGGCCACGATCGGCCATTTCTTCGATCGGCATGCAGCCTTCGAAATGTTTCACACGCTCGAAATTCTTGGGCACCACGCGCTCCCCGGCAAGGAGGAGGTCAATAAACGCTTCATACTCTTCCTTGGTGAAGGGGCAGTTGAGGTAGTCCGCATTTCCTTCGGCACTCACCGCGCTTTCTTCGAGAGCCCTGGTGGTTTTTCCATAACGGTTCGCGGAGAAAATAATTTCCATATCGAGGCTCTGGCTGTCCACGATCGGGCTAATGGCATCATAGAAATAAAAATGCTCACTGCCCGTGAAGCGAGCCAGGCTGGTGGAAAGTGCAGGGCTGGTGAGCGGACCGGTGGCCAGGATGGTGAGCACCGAAGGATCGTCGGGCAGGCTGGTCACTTCGGTTTCCTGCACCCGGATCAGGGGCTGGGCGCGAATCGCTTCGGTCATGGCGCGGGAAAAAAGGTCCCTGTCCACCGCTAGGGCCTCGCCCGCCCCAATGGCCGCTTTTTTGGCGCACTGGATGGCGAGGGAGCCGAGTAGTTCCATTTCTCTTTTCAAAATGCCCGGAGCGGTGATGGGGCTCAGGCTTTTGAATGAGTTGGAACACACAAGCTCGGCGAAATCCCCAGTCTTATGGGCTTCGGTGAGGCGGCTCGGACGCATCTCAAAAAGGTCCACGGGAATCCCGCGGCTGGCCAACCAATGGGCCGCTTCACATCCGGCCAGGCCGGCTCCGATCACTTGGATTTTTCGCATGGCCCAGGGTGTAACACGAAGGGTCTAGATGGGCGAGCGTCCCGCGAGCAACTCGGAAAAATTATGGGTGAGCGGATGTTTGTCGAGCACGATTTTCAGCACCGCCGTGATCGGCACGGCGAGGAACATTCCCGAAATGCCCCAGATCAGGCCCCAAAACATCAGCGAGAGCAGGATGGTCACCGGATGCAGGTCGAGCCCGCGCCCGAGGAGCTTTGGTTCGAGGAAATTCCCCAAAAGGATTTGGATCACGGCGGGCACGGCGATCACCCCCACGATATGCAGCGAGTCGCTGTATTGGATCAGGGCAATGGGCAGCGGCAGCACGGTGGCAATGAGCGAGCCGAGGGTGGGAATGAAACAAAGCAGGAAACAGAGGATCGCAAACATCAGGGCGAGGTCTAGGCCAAACGCCAGGTAGCAGAACCAGATGATCACGGCCGTGAAGAGATTGCTTAAGACTTTGGTGAGGATATAGTTGCGGATTTTATCATCGATCTCTCCGCCGAGGCCCGTGCGCTTTTCTCCCACTCCCTTGCCACTGATGAGAAAAATCAAAAACACCATCACGAGCACGAAGCTAGAGAGTAGCGACATTGCCGAGCCCGCCGCGCTCTGCACGTAAGAAAAGATCGGCAGCTCTTTGATCCTGGCCACAATATAGGCCTCGTCGATGAAAACACCAAAGCGCGAGAGCAGTTCTGCGCCCGCTTGGCCGAGCACCGCTAGGCGGGCTTCATAGAGGGAAAAGCTGTTGATCAAGCTCACGATCGAGGAGCGCAGCACGAGCACAAAGCCGGCCAGCAGGCCGAAAAAAGCCAGCAATGAAGCCACCACCGCCACCCAGTGGGGGAGGCGGGCATGCGTTTTCAAAACCCCCACCCAGGGCTCGAGAAAGTAGGAGAGGAAGAGCGCAAATACGAAGGGGATCATCACCGCTCGAGTGTAGGAAAGCGCCACGCCGAGCATAATGGTGGCGATCACGAGCAAACAAACGGCCGTGAGGGTGTTCTGGGGCTGGTTGCTGGGAAGGGGTGTTTCATCCATAAGCATTTATCTTCTCTCAAAGTGGCTGCAATGGATTTATCCTATACCTAATGAAGAATGAAAACTGGGTGGAAGACTTTTTTGTCTACTTAAAAACGGAAAGGAATGCGTCCGTGCATACCTTGCGCAACTACGGAATGGACATCCAGGCTTTCCTTGCCTACTTTCGCTCTTTGCGTGGACCTAGCGCCAGCCTGGCCGAAGTTGATTCCCTAAGCCTACGTGCCTATCTCTCCCACCTTTTCGAAAAAAATTCTGGCGCCACCGTGGCGCGCAAGCTGGCGTCCTTGCGTTCCTTCTTTCGTTTCTTGCACCAAAAGGGCTGCATTCCCACGGATGAGGCTGCGCTCGTGCCCGTGCCCAAGACCGAAAAGAAGCTTCCGAACTATCTCAGCGTGGCCGAGGTGACGCGGCTTCTGGAAGTGCCCGATGGTTCGATGGAAGGCCTGCGCAATCGCGCGATCTTGGAGCTGCTCTATTCCACTGGGTTGCGGGTGAGCGAGCTCGTGGGATTGAACTTGGATGACCTGGTTTTTGCGCCCGAGGGCGGAGGCACGATCCAAGTGTTGGGCAAGGGGCGTAAGGAGCGGCTGGTGGTTTTTGGCCAGCTGGCCCAGGCGGCAGTGGAGGCGTATATCGCGCAGCGCTCAGGCTTTACGAAAGGCGATGCGGACGAAGAGGAGCCGGCCCTTTTTCTCAATCGCTGGGGCACTAGGCTCACCGTGCGCAGCATAGAGCGCATGGTGCAAGCGCAGGGGCGGCTCGCGGGCCTGCCGCTCGTGACGCCCCACACCTTGCGACATAGCTTTGCTTCCCACCTCCTGGCCAATGGGGCCGATCTGCGCATGATCCAGGAACTGCTTGGTCATGCTTCTTTGTCGACCACGCAAAAGTACACGCAGATTGAGCTTGAGCAATTGCTGCGTGACTATCGCGCGGCCCATCCAAAAGGCTGACAGAACAATTGAGATTTCCAGAGGTTTTGGCTAGACTCGCCAGCAAAAGGAGCCAAAGATGAAGACATTCGCCGTTGTGGGAGCGGGCCAAATGGGCGCCGGTATTGCGCAGGTGGCCGCAGCCAGTGGGCTACGCGTTTTGCTAAATGACGTGGGCTTGGACCGCGCTCAGGCTGGAAAAGCCAAGATCGAAAAGGATCTGGGGCGTCTCGTGGAAAAAAACAAGATCGAGGCCGCCAAGGCCAAAGAAATTTTAGCCCTCATTGAGCCTTGTGGCGATTTGCCAGCGCTCAGTGCCGCCGACTTCATCGTGGAAGCTGCCACGGAAAATTTGCAGCTCAAGTTCCAGATATTTAAAAAACTTGATGAGATCGCGAGGCCCGGCGTGATCCTCGCGTCCAACACTTCCTCTATTTCCATCACGGCAATCGCCGGCCAAACCAAACGTCCCGCAGACGTGGTGGGCATGCACTTCATGAATCCAGTGCCGGTCATGAAATTGGTCGAAGGGATTCGCGGTTTGCGCACCTCCGACCAGACCTTTGCTTCGATGCGAGGGCTTGCCGAGAAAATGGGCAAGACCGTGGTGGAAGCGCGCGACTTTCCGGGCTTTGCCGTAAATCGCATCTTGATGCCGATGATCAACGAGGCTGTGTACACTCTCTATGAGGGCGTGGCTTCGATCGAGGATATCGACACCGCCATGAAGCTTGGCACGAACCAGCCGATGGGCCCTCTGGCTCTAGCCGATTTCATTGGCCTCGACACCTGCCTCGCGATCATGGATGTGCTGTATGAAGGCCTGAGCGATTCCAAATACCGGCCTTGCCCGTTGCTTCGGCAATATGTTTTTGCCGGCCTCTATGGGAAAAAAACCGGCATTGGTTTCTACGACTACCGCTCTGGCGAGCCCAAGGCCACGCGTCCGGGAGCCTTCTAGATGGACCAACCCAAGCTCGAAAATATTTTGCTCGAAACCAAAGACGGAGTGGCCACGCTCACGTTTTCCCGTCCCAAGGCGCTCAATGCGCTTAACGAACAGACTCTCCGGGAATTGAAAGCGGCCTTGGTTTGGGTGGAGCAGCATGCGGCTGGCCGCGAGGGCGCCGCGCAGGGCGAGCAGATCGATGTGCTCATCCTCACGGGAGCTGGAGAGAAGAGCTTCATTGCGGGCGCGGATATTTTGGAGATGAAAGACAAGGATCCCGAGGCCGGCGAGATTTTTGCCCGCCTTGGCCAAGGCGTAAGCCGTGCCCTAGAGCTTTTGCCGCAGCCCGTGATTGCGGCCGTGAACGGCTTTGCGCTCGGAGGCGGCTGCGAGTTTGCGATTGCCTGTGACTTCATCCTGGCTTCGGAAAATGCGGTCTTCGGCCAGCCCGAAGTGGCTTTGGGAATTATCCCCGGCTTTGGGGGTTCGGTGCGCCTCGGGCGTTTTGTGGGCCAGCCGCGCGCACGCGAGCTGATCTATACCGGCCGCAAGATCAAGGCGGACGAAGCCCTGCGCATTGGACTAGCCAACCAAGTGGTGCCGCTCGCCCAGCTTTTGCCACGCGCGCAGGAAGTGGCGCAGGAAATTCGCAAAAATTCTCCGATGGCCGTGGCAAAATCCAAACGCCTCATGAACCAGATCTACACCATGCCCATTGACCAAGCCCTACGGGAGGAATCACTCTTGTTTGGCGGGATTTTTGGCAGTTACGACCAGCGGGAAGGCATGAACGCCTTCGCCGAAAAACGCAAAGCCGCTTTCCGAGGGGAATAAAATGGATTTAGGCATACTCGAACTCAGTGACGAACAAAAAATGATCGTGGATCAGGTGCGGGAGTTCGCGCAGAGCGAGATCGTGCCCAAGGCCGCGGAAATTGATCAGACCGGTCGTTTCCCCAAAGAGATCATCCAGCAAATGGGCCAAATGGGCCTGATGGGGATCAATGTGGAGCCCGAATATGAGGGGGCCGGCTTGGACTATCTCACCTATTCCCTGGTGGGTGAGGAGCTCAATGCGGCCTGCGCTTCCACGGGCGTGATTTTTTCCGCTCATAATTCCCTGGCCTGCGGCCCGGTGAAAAAATGGGGCAGCCCCGAGCAGAAGAAAAAGTGGCTGGCGCCGATGGCGCGTGGAGAAAAGCTCGGAGCTTTTGCTTTGTCGGAACCGGGATCGGGGTCGGATGCCGGCGCGCTGATTTGCACCTGCAAAAAGGTTGGAGATGCCTATGTGGTGAATGGCACCAAGAACTGGATCACCAATGGTCCGGAGAGCGGCACGGTGATTTTGTTCGCCACCCTCGGCACCGACCTAAAACACAAAGGCGTTTGCGCCTTTGTGTTGGATAAGGACACTCCCGGCCTCTCGGTGGGCAAGGTAGAGCATAAGCTGGGCATCCGGGGCTCGGGCACTTCGCAGCTAGTGTTTGAAGACGTGAAAATCCCGGTGGACCAGATGCTGGGCCAAGAGGGCGATGGCTTCAAGATCGCTATGGCCACACTCGATGGTGGACGGATCGGCATCGCCTCCCAGGCTCTTGGCATTGCCCGCGCTGCGATCCAGGCGGCAAAAAACTATGCTCGTGAGCGAGAAACTTTTGGCAAGTCCATTTCTCGCCACCAAGGCATCCAATTCATGTTCGCCGATATGGCCACGCAGCTCGATGCCGCCCGTCTTCTCACCTGGAGGGCGGCACGCATGCAGGATCGCGGCCTAAAATTCACGCGGGAAGCGGCGATGGCCAAGCTCCTCGCTTCGGAAGCGGCGAATTTTATCGTAGACAAGGCGCTGCAGATCCATGGCGGTTACGGCTACGTGAACGAATACTCCGCCGAGCGCCATTTCCGCGACCAGCGCATCACCGAAATTTATGAGGGCACGAGTGAGATCCAAAGATTGGTCATCGCCAGCGCCGAGCTCGCCGAACACGCCCGCTAGAGGAGGAAGCATGGAAAAAAAGGAAGTCCTAGCCGCCGAAGACAAGTGGCGCAAAACGGTGCTCGATCCCCATGTGGAGAAGAACCACAAGATCTACGAAGGCCGTTCCTTCACCACGATCTCCGATATGGAAGTGCCGCTCGTGGCCGGCCCCTCTCATTTGGAAGGCATTGATCCGATCGAAGACATTGGTTTTCCTGGCCAGTATCCGTTTACTCGCGGCGTGCAGCCCGATATGTATCGCGGCAAGCTCTGGACCATGCGCCAGTTCGCGGGCTTTGGCACTCCGAAAGACACCAACGCTCGATTCAAATACCTCCTTTCCCAAGGCATGATGGGCCTTTCCACCGCCTTCGACATGCCCACCCTGATGGGCTATGACGCCGATCATAAGCTCGCGCGCGGAGAAGTGGGGCGCGAGGGCGTGAACGTCACCACCCTGGCCGATATGGAAATCCTCTTCAGCGATATTCCGCTCGATGAGGTGACCACCTCGATGACGATCAACGCCCCGGCGATCGTGCTCTTGGCCATGTACGTGGCCCTGGCCGACAAACGTGGCCTCGACCGCAAAAAGCTCGGAGGCACCATTCAGGCCGATATGCTCAAAGAGTTCATCGCCCAGAAAGAGTGGATTTGCCCGCCGCGGCCGAGCGTGAAATTGGTCACGGATATGGTGGAGTTCTGCACGAAAGAGCTCCCGCGCTGGAATTCGATTTCGATCTCGGGCTACCACATTCGCGAAGCCGGAGCCACGGCGGCGCAAGAGCTGGCGTTCACCCTGGCGGATGGTTTGGCCTATGTGGAAGACGCCATTGCCCGCGGCCTAGACGTGGATGATTTCGCTCCTCGCCTCTCCTTCTTTTTTGACGTGCACAATGATTTCTTCGAAGAGATCGCCAAATTCCGCGCCGCCCGCCGCATCTGGGCGCGGGAATTGAAGAATCGCTTTCACGCGAAAAACCCTAAGTCCTGGATGCTGCGCACCCATGCCCAGACGGCGGGGGTTTCGCTCACGGCCCAGCAGCCCGTGAACAACGTGGCCCGCGTGACCATGCAGGCCTTGGCCGCGATTCTCGGTGGCACGAACTCTCTTCACACCAATTCGATGGACGAAACCCTGGCGCTCCCCTCCGAGCCGGCGGTGAAAGTGGCCTTGCGCACCCAGCAAATCATTGCCGAGGAGAGCGGAGTGATAAATACAGTGGATCCTTTGGGCGGCTCTTACTTCGTGGAGTACCTCACGAGCAAGATCGAGAAAGAAGCCCTTGATTACATCCACAAAATCTATGAACTCGGCGGCATGGTGGGCGCGATCGACGAAGGCTTTCCGCAAAAGGAAATCGCCACTGCGGCCTACCGCTACCAGCAGCAGCTCGACCGCAAAGAGAAAATCATCGTGGGCGTGAACAAATACACGGACGATGACGAACATGATTTGCCGATCCTGAAAATCCACCAGGAAAAGGAAGATGAGCAAGTTGCCTTCGTGAAAAAAGTGAAAGCCAAGCGCAATAAGGACAAACTTGCGCTCGCGCTTCGCCGCATTGCAGAGGATGCCAAGGCCGAAAAAAATCTCCTGCCGGCCATTTTGGAAGCGGTGAAGGAATATGCTTCTGTGGGCGAGATCTGTGAAGTCTTCCGTGAGGTCTATGGCATCTATCGCGACCCAGCGAACTTCTAAACCAAGCGGCCCTGTGGTAATTCCTAAGTATGGCAGTGAAGAAATTGAAAAAACCGGCGAAAAGCAAAAAAGAGCCCGCAAAAAACGCAAAAAAGAAGAAAGCGGCGGCTCCTAAAGCGGCAAAGCCTGCGAAGAAGCCCACAACGCCCACCGCGGCCCCGGTCAAAAAGCGAATCGACGTCCGCGAGATTTTTGCTTCCTCCCCCGTGATTGAGCGGGAAGGCGGGCAGATCCGAGTCCTTATTGGAAAAGCCGGCCTAGACGGCCATGATCGAGGCGCCAAGGTGATCGCCCGTGCTTGCCGAGATGCCGGATTTGAAGTGGTGTATACCGGTTTGCACCAGACTCCGGAAATGATTGTGAACACCGCGATTCAGGAAGATGTGGACGTGGTAGGCCTTTCGATCCTCTCCGGAGCGCATAACTACCTTGTGCCTGAAATCATCAAGAGCCTGGCCAAGCAGGGCGTGATTGTTGGCCGCGATATGCTCATCCTCGTGGGCGGCATCATTCCGGACACGGATTTTGTGCAGCTGAAAAAATCCGGCGTGAGCATGGTTTTCACTCCTGGCACTTCGGTGGATTCCATCATCACCTATATTCGCGAGCACGTTCGGCCAAAAGGCTAAATCTATTGACCGCCTTGGCCCTCATTGCTAAGGTGCGTCGCAATGTTGACTCTTCTTTTTTCTCTTTGGTTTGCCCTTTCCACTCCCGCTGCTCTGCCCACTCCTGTGACAAAAATCACAGCCGCCGTGGCCGCGCGTCTTGCGGGATCAGAGGAGGGGAGTAGGTTGTTGGCCGCCCTCGGAGTGGTAGTGGCTGGCCGCCAAAGCACGGAAGTGGCCAGAGACCTCCACCAAGCATTGCTCACCCAGCCCAGCCAGGAAGCCATACTTGCGGCCATTGCGGCGAACAATGGCCTCTCTCACGTTTTGCCCAAAGTAGTGCCGCAAACCCAAGCGCGCTCGGCTTTCGCTCTGGTCCAGCTCCCCAATATCGTTAGCGCCCAACCGATCGTGAGTGCGATTGCGGGGGGAACCGAATGGCTGGCCACCGCCACCGCCGTTTCGCGAACCATTGGCACCGAGCTGCTCGGCCCCGGCGTGGGCCAATGCCGAGAGTTTGATGCCCGCCATTTTGCCAAACTTTTCGCCCTCACGGCGGAGCTGAAGGCGCCGGCCTTGCCCTCCAGCAAATGCGAAGCCCGCCAGCGCCTCTTGGCGGGGGCCAGGAAAGTTTTTGGCGACGGAGAATCCGCAGCTCTCACTAGGATCAATGGCCTAGCCGCGCCAAGCCGTTGCGGTATTTTCCAACAGGCGGCCGTCGGGCCGGGCGTTTGCCCTTGAGATGCATTTATTAGTTCTTTGCTGGTTTTTTTCTCTTTCCGCCCTGGCTGCGGCACCCACGCCCTCTCTCCAAAATCAGTTGCAAGAAACCAGCTATCGCCTACGCCATCGAGGAGTGGTGGGGGTGCCGAGTATCGACTATCTTCCCGCGCATCTGGCGGCGCATGAACAGTCACTCGAGCGGATGCGCGCGGAGCTAGAGGCCACGGAGAACTGGGAAATGCTCCCCGCTTTTTCACAGAGCCTGCTTTCCCTAGTAGAAATTCGTTTACAGCTTGGCTTCGATTTTCCCCCTGCTTGGATAGAGCGTTTTTCGCTCCACCTACCGCGCACGGCTCCGCTCTATGGCTTGCTCGGCGCGCAGGCCTCCTCCTTTGAGGTGCGATCGGAAGGTCGGGATTTTATCCTTCAGCTAAAAAAAGAATATGTAGAAGGGCTCGAACTTAGGCGAGAGGAGAATCTCAGCGAGGTGGTGAAGTCACTCGTGCGTTCCGTGCTGGTGAAGAATCAGGCCACGGTGGCTTGGCTCCTCGATCCTAACGCCGGTGCGGGCTTCGACCGAGGCCAAATCGAACGCGTCCGCGAGGAGGCTCTTCGGCAAACCTTAGTGGAAGACTTG
>JAKFYM010000191.1 GCA_021730855.1 Bdellovibrionales bacterium | reverse complement strand
GCGGCGGCCTCGGCCTCTTTCCAGTCCGTAAATTTTCGCAATTTGACCGAGCGCGAGGCGGCGTTGAGCACGAGGGCATCGAATTCGTCTAGATCGGTAGGAGTGGGATTGGCTAAGTCAAATTCCAGCGCCCGCGCTTTGAGCCCGAGCGCCTGGCAGTTGGCCAAACATTTTTCCAAACTCTCGGCGCTCGAGGCCGTGAAGGTGATTTGGTCGCCCTTGGCGGCCCGGGCTTGCCCGATGGCGAGGCCAATTTCCGAAGCTCCGGTGATGAGCACCTTCATTTAGCCCCCAGCGACCGCAGCAGCTGCTCCATACTGTCTAAACAAACGAAGGACTCGACCTTTTCGGCGGGAATTCTCACGGAAAATTCCGCTTCCAGGGCAGCCACCGAAAGCACTACTAGCAAGCTATCCAAGCCATAGTCGGCCAGTGGGGCTTGGGCATCTTCCGGCAAGGAGGGCACGCCTACGCGCAATAAGGTTTTTCGCAGTCTAGCTTGCACCGGCGCAGTATTCCATGAGGAGCCCCAACTAGTCCACCCGCTCCGCGCCCACCCTAGCCTTCGCAAGCTCTTTGCGCTGCAGTTTGCCATTTGGCGTGCGTGGCAGCTGGGGCAGACGAAAGTATTCCAGCGGCACCTTATGCCCCGAGAGCCACTGCCTTAGCTGTGTAACCGCATCTTTCCTTTTGAGCGCCTCCGCTCCCACCAAGAAAGCCGTGATCTTTGCGCCATACAAATCATGGGGCTCCACCAGCACGGCCGCTTCCTTCACCCCTTCTAGCTGCAAAAGGGCCGCCTCGATTTCCAGCGGGCTCGTGCGCTCCCCGCCAATATTAAAAAGCTCATCGAGGCGCCCCACGATCTTCACCATACCGTCCGCTTCGTGCTCCACCACATCACCCGAATGGAGCCACCCATCCTGGATCTTCGCCTCCCCGGCCTCTCCCACATAGCCCAGCATCACCTGCGGGCCGCGCACAAGCAGCTCTCCCTCCGGCCCGGTCTTCACCTGCAGGTGCTTGACGGGATAGCCCACCGTGCCCTCCTGCAGAAAACGCGGGTGGGTGGAGGCCAGCGAAAGCACGCGGGGGGAACATTCGGTTAAACCATAATTATTGAATATGGTGGCCTGGCGAAAATGCCCGCGCAGACGCGCGCGGAGCTCGAGCGGCAAGGCAGCACCAGCAGAAATCACGTGGGTCACGGAATCGCATTGCTCCGGACTGGTCACTCTTAGCAATGTTTCCCAGTGAGCCGGCACTCCGCTCCACATCCCGGCGCCCTTGCCCGCAAGCAAGGCGGAGCGGGCTTCGGGAAAGGCAAGCAAATGCGTGGGCACGCCGGCTTGGATCGCAGGCAATAGCTGGCCAAGCAGGCCATAGGAATAAGAGAGGGAGAGAAATAGATTCTGCTGAGTCGCCTGGGCAAACGCCAAGGATTCAAGCACCGCCTCGGTATTGGCGGCGATATTTTTCCAAGAGAGTTGCACGGCCTTGGGCGCTCCCGTGCTGCCGGAGGTAAAGAGCACGAGGGCGGTTTCCGGATGAAGATTTTGCTGCAGGATTTTTTCCCGCGCCTCGCGCTCTGCGAGGGACAGGTCAGGGGAGAGAATGGCCGCGGGGGTTTGGGTCTCTAGATGGGCTAAGACCTTTGCCACAAAATCAGGCGTCGGGCGCGCCAGCAAAATCGCCTTCTTTTGTACGGATCCCTTTTCCTCGTCCACGAGCGTCCGCAGCGCCGGCGCTTCCAGCTTGCCGAAAGGGCCAGAGAGCTGGAAATGGGGATGGAGGACTTGCATCCCTGCATTGTAGCGATATTTGTTCCAACCTCAACTCTCTGGAGTATACTTTCGCCCATGGCCACCCCCCTACGCGCGGATCTGAAAATCCTGAAACCCAATCTCTTGGTGAAAGTGGAGGGCCTGGGCCGGGCGTGGCCAGAGGGCCCGCCCATCACCAATGCGGAAATCCTCCGCCACCACCCCGACACCCAAGGAAAACCCGAGGCACTCCTTCAAGAGCTTGGCGAACGCGTGGCCAGAGCCTATGGATTTCGTCATCGCTATATGACGCGCCGGCCGTGGGAAAAATCTTCCGCTTCCGGCGAGACCTCCGAATCTCTGGCCGAAAAAGCCGTGCGACTGGCCTTAAAAGGTCGTGCCAAACCCGAGGCATTCCTGCTCGGCTCCACCACCACGCGCCGCTACACAGGATCGCAGGCCACTGCCGTGCTCGGAAAATTCGCGCTGGAAATTCCGGCCTACGATATCAAGGCCGGCTGCTCCACCTCGCTTGCTTCGCTCCACCTGGCCCAGGCCCTGATAAAACAGGGTTATGATTCGGTGCTTGTGGCCTGCGCGGAAACTTTGTCGAAAGTGGTGCACCCGGATTTGCGTGAAACTTGGTTTGGCCTCGCCGATGGCGCCGCCGCCATCGCCCTGCGCCGAGTGGCGAAGGGGGGAGATTTTAAGATTTTGAAAAGTTTTTACGCCACCGATGGCCGCTTGGTGGACATGTACACCACTCCTGGGGATCTGCCCCCCACGGCAGAGGCCCTCGCCGCCCATGGCTATTCCCTGGCAGGGGATTCCGCTCAGCTGAAAGACCACGCAAAGGCGCGCTACCTCGCCATGATCCAGGCCATGCTGCCCACCAAAAAAGATCGCGAATCGATCCGCTGGGTGATCCCCCATCAGGTGAACCGCCTGCTCACCGAGGAGGTGATGCAGGAAACCGGGCTGAGCGGGGAGCTGCTCTGGGATGCGGAAAATTTTGGCAATCTAGGGGGCGCTTCGGTGCTCTTCACCCTGGTGCGCGCCCTGGAAGAAAAGAAGTTTAAAAAAGGCGATCAGATTTTTTTCATGAGCGTGGGTGGAGGTTTGTCTTTCGCGGCCCAGCTCTGGAGGAAAAGTTAGCTCAGCTCGTGCAGCTCCCCATCCCGCATCTCCAGCTGGCGCCGCACGCGGCTCACGAGATTATGATCGTGGGTAGAGAACAAGAAAGTCACCTGCATTTTCTTGTTCAAATCCTCAAACAACTCGATGAGCTGGGCAGCTGTTTTGGAATCCAGATTGGCCGTGGGTTCATCGGCCAGGATGAATTTTGGCTCCGTGGCCAGGGCGCGTGCCACCGCCACGCGCTGCTGCTGCCCGCCCGAGAGCTGCGTGGGATAGCGATGCAATTTATCGGCAAGGCCCACCGCCTCGAGCGCCGCCACAGCCTTTGCGCGGGCTAAGCTCTGTTTCTCCCCGCGCATCACGCAGGTGTATTCCGCATTTTCCACCGCCGTAAGCACCGGAAAGAGATTGAAGCTCTGAAAAACGAAACCCAGGCTCTGCCGGCGCAGGCGGCAAAGCTCCTGCTGGGATTGGCCCTGCAGGTCGCGTCCCGCGATCTTGACTCGCCCGCTCGTGGGCAAATCCAAGCCAGCTGCCAAGTTCAGCATCGTGGATTTCCCGCTGCCCGAGGGACCAATCAGGGCCGCAAAATCCCCACGCTGGATCTGTAAAAAAACTTTATTTACCGCTCGCACCGGAGGAGAGCCCGGGAAGATTTTTTCCACGTTCTCAAACTCCAGCACCAGCTCCTTGGCCATGCCCGTCATGAGGGGGAGTGTAGCCGCCAAGAAGGCCGTCAACAAGGCAAAAACCTGCAATTGCCCGCAGTAAATTTCCCATTTTCCGCTATACTCCCCCCATGCCTCTCCTGCTCCGCATTGCCGCCCGTAACCTCCTGCGAAACTTTCGGCGCACCGCGATCACAATGCTCACGATCGCTTTCGGGCTGGCCGTGATTCTCTGGTTGCAATGCATACTCGAAGGCCGCAATCGCCACATCATCGAATCCATCACCACCACCTATACCGGAAACCTCCAGCTCTTTCGCAACGACTACCTAAAAGACCGCCTCATCCAATACTCCTTCCCTCCTCCTGACCTAAGCGCCCTCCCTCCAGGTGCCCACGCCGCCGGGCGCCTGCACCTGCCCTCGCTGGTTTCGAGCGGTGAGCAATCGGTGCCCATCCTGCTGGAGGGGATCGAGCCCGCGCAGGAAGCGCTGGTCACTAAGATCAAACAAAATTTAGTGGATGGGCAATACCTGGTGGACGATCCCACCGACTGCGAATCGCGGCAGATCTATATCGGGCGCAAACTCTCCGATTTGCTACAGGTGAAGGTGGGCAATAAAATTGTGATCCTGGCCCAAGCAGCCGATGGCACCCTGGGCAACGATCTCTTTCGCGTGAAGGGCATCTACGACTCCGGCTCCCCCGATTTTGACAAAGCCTATGCCTTTGCGCCCCTCTCCTGCGTGGCCAAAGTGGGAGCCCTGCAGGGCGTGCACGAAGTTTCGATTCGTTTACCCGACCTCACCCAAGAAGAGGCCGTCCGCGCCTCGCTCGCTCGCACCATGCCCGCGAGCATCCGCGTGACGAGCTGGCGCGAGAGCCTACCCGGCATGGCCACGATGGTGAAATACAACGAGGCCACGCTCGTGATGATCTCCGGTATGCTTTTCATCGTGATCACCTTGGGCATCGTGAACACCCTGTTGATGAGCGTCTTTGAGCGCACGCGGGAATTTGGAGTGATGATCGCCTTGGGCACCACGCCCTGGCAGCTGCGGCTGCTTGTGGTGCTCGAAAGCCTGCTCCTCGGACTCGCGGCCTCTAGCGTGGGCATCCTGCTGGGCATGGCCATGGTCTTCTACCACCAAAAGACGGGCTTTGATCTTAAGCCCTTTCTCGGCGATAGCTCCTCCCTCGATCAATTTCGTTTAGACCTGACGATCTATCCTGTCTTCCAATTCCTTCCCTTCCTAAAATCCTTGGCCAGCATGATGGGGTTCATCGTGCTAGCCGGGCTCTACCCAGCCTGGCGGGCCTCGAAGCTCAAACCCGTGGAGGCCATGCGGCACGTATGAAAATCCTATTTTTTCTTCTTCCCCTCTGTGCGGGCGCGGCCGACAACGCCACCGACCTGATCATAAAATCCGAAAAGCACATCCGCGGCGATAGCTTTCGCGGCAAGATGACCATGACCGTGGAAAATGCCGGGCAGAAACGCACCCTGGTGCTGCGCAATTGGTCGGTGGGCCGGGAAAAATCTTTTGTCAAAGTCCTCTCCCCCGCCAAGGACCGTGATACCGGGAATCTCCGCATCGGACTCAATCTTTGGCAATACCTGCCCAATATCGAGCGCGTGATCAAGATCCCCCCGAGCCTGATGTTGCAGAGCTGGATGGGCTCGGATTTTACCAACGACGATCTAGTCAAGACGAGCTCCATCTCCCTCGACTACACTCACAAAATCCTCGGCCGAGAAAAACTCGAAGGCTTTGATGCGGTGAAAATCGAATGCATTCCTAAACCGAACGCACCCATTGTTTGGGGCAAGGTGATTTCCTGGGTGCGCGCCGGTGATGGCGTGCCACTCAAGCAAGAATTTTATGCGGAGAATGGCGAGCTGCTTAAATCCATGGAAGGCAAGGACGTGAAGACGTTCGGCGCCCGCACCATCCCCACCACTCTCGTGATGCGCAATCTCAAGCGCAAAGACTCCCGCACCACCCTTCACTACGACGAGGTGGCCTTTGACGAAAAAATCCCGGACTCCCTCTTCACCCAGGAAAACCTGCGCAAGCCCGTGAAGGAATAAATTGCTTTTTGCCCTCTCCTTTCTCTTTAATTTTCTTTATGGGGTGCTCTTGCCGCTCGTACCCCACCTCAATTCGGAAAATGCGGGTTGGGCCTTCACCGCATTTTTGCTGTTTAAACTTTTGTGGTTTATTCCGGCCGGCTATGTGAGCGATCGCGTGGGCCATGGCACCGCCCTCACCCTCACGCTCCTCCTGCAGTCGCTGGCGCTCGTGGTGATCGCGCTTTTCCCAAACTATCCCTGGTTTGGCCGCGCCCTCGAAGGGATGGCGCTTGCCCAAGGCACGCTCTCCACCTTCGCCCTCCTCCGCCTTCTCACCCCTGATGCCGCCGCCTTTCGCGCAGCGGTGTCGAAGCTGCTTGGCCTGGGTGGCCTGGGCACCATTGCGGGGCCGGCGGTGGGCTACCTGCTTTTGCCCTATGGGCCGGAGCGGGTGATCCTAGGGCTTGCGGCCCTCACGCTGGGATTCTTGGTCCTGCACCTTTGCTATCGGCGGCAGGCTCCCGCCACCACTCTGGCATTTGCCGTGGAAAAGAAAAAAGGCATGCTTTGGTTTGCCTTGGGGCTCACCGCCGCGAAAGCCCTGGCCATCGGCTGGGAGCCCAACCTCGCCTGGTGGGCGCAGGCTTCGATCGGCCTTTCCTCCGCGGTGGCCGGATTGAGTTTCCTCGTGCTCGGCCTGGCTTTTGTGGCCGGCAGCCTCCGTCCCCATGCCTGGCTCACGCCCTTGGCCTTCCTTGGTTTTCTGGGCCTCGAGTATGCCCTAGAGGGGGCCGTCTGGGCCTGGTGGCCTGCGCTCGCGCTGGTTGGTTTTTGGTACGGGATCTATGTGACCATCGCTGTGAGCCGCCTAGGGTGGAATGATCCCGAAAAGATCGGCCGGCATAATTCTTTGTGGATGCTAGGCACGGATTTGCCCATGACTTTTGTGCCGGCGATCCTTTGGGGCTGGCGTGGCCAAGACGCGGTGACTGCGCGCTGGGCGCTCGGGCTTGGCTTGCTTGGGATCGCGAGCCTCAGCCTTTGGCGCGGGCTTTGGCGGGATTCCCGCGCTCCCAGCTAAAACTATCGATCTTTTCCCCTTCGGCAATCGTGTCCCCACCTAAGAGATTATTCATTCCGATCCAGGCGCCCTTGGCCACTTTGGTTTTTGGCCCCACCGTGCAATTCATCCCGAAAAAAACATTCTCGGCAATCTCCACGGTACCCACATAGAGACGGTCGCCCACGAAGGTGTGGCAAGCGATGTGCACTCCCTCGGAAATCGTGCAGCCCTTGCCGATGGTGATGAGCGGCAAGTCGACAAAACTCACCCCTATCGAACTATTCACCCCATAGGCGATCTTCATTCCGAGCGCCCGCCAGTGCAGGAATTTGGTCCAAAAAAAACTATTGAGCAGGGGGCGCAATCCACAAACTTCCGCCGCCCGCGACAAAGCCAAATGGCAGGCCCAGGCAAAGGTGCCCAAATTCACCCCCATATCGTAGAGGCCCACGCGCAGCCGGGGCAGGGCGAGGCGAAAGAGAAAGAGCGTGCCAACAAAGGCGAAAATCAAGACGAGGGGCGCGAGCAGGGCCCAGGCCAAAAAAAGTGGATCTGCCCATTTCCAGCGCAAAAAAACCAGCATGGCAAGCCAGGCCACGAGACCGGGGCCTACGGAAAGGAAAAAACCAAGCCCATCGAGCAAGACATATGCCCCTAGCGGCAAACCGGTGGAGACTCTTTTCTTCGCCATGGGAAGAGATTACCATGCCCCATGGCCTTCACAACTAAACTCCTGCGCGCGCTCACCTATGCGAAATACCGCCGTTTCGTGCGTGCCTGCCAAAGGCCGGAACTAGAGGCTGCGCGGCAGTGGCGACTGATCAAAGAGGACCTGAAGGGCGGTACCTTTTGGCAAGGAAGAATTCCAGAGGAGCTCAGCGCCTGCCCCGTGACCGACTACGAAACCTATCGCACCGCGCTCGAAGCGGCCTACGCCAGCACTCAGTGCCCCCTCACTGGTAAACGCATTTTATTTTGGTCGGAGAGTGGGGGCACCACCGGAAAATCCAAGATCTATCCGATCACTGCGGCCTTCAAAAAAAGTTTCCAGAGCATCACCCCGCCCTTTGTCCACAGCCTCTGCTCGCGCTTTCCCGATTTTCTCTCGGCGCCGGCGCTTTATTTTGCGTCTACCCTTCCCACCGAAAAATCTCCCGCCGGAATTGAGAAGGGCTATATCAGCGGCTATAACTACCGCAATATCTCCCCCCTCCTCGCCAGAAAGTATGCGTTCCCTATCGAAGTCTTCCGCGACCGCGAAACTTTTTTCCGTTGGGCGCCCCTCTATGCCCTAGCCACTGATCTCTCGGCCATGATCGCCATCACCCCTTCGATGCTCGAGCAATTTGCCTTGGCCGTGGAAGAAAACCTTTCGAGCTATTGGCCCTTTCTCGAAGCGCCGATCGCTCCCGCTCCAGGGCTGCCGCCAGCGCACTGCCCTCCCGAGCGCTTGCGCCACCTACGCGCCATGAAGGAATTCACTTTTTCCCAGGCCTGGCCCAGCCTGCAATTCCTCTCTTGCTGGAAGACGGCCACCTGTGGCCTGCAGCTCCCGCGCCTGGAGCGCTGGGTGCAAGGCATTCCGATCATCGACGCCCCCTATTCGGCCACCGAAGGTTGGATGACGGTTCCTCTCGCGAACGAAAAAAATGGCGGGGCCTTGCAGCCCGAAGCCCTGATCGCCGAATTTTTTCCCGCGGGAGAGAACCCAAGCCCGCACAACATCCGCCAGGCCTGGGAGCTCGAGCCCGGGCGCGACTACGAAATCCTGCTCACCACCCGCATGGGGTTTGTGCGCTTTCGGCTCTACGATGTGGTTCACTGCACCGGATTCTTCCACCGCTCCCCGATTCTGGAATTTAAGGAAAAAGCGGGCAATGCCGTGAGCCTCGGGCAAGCGCGCATCAGTGAGACCCACATACTCCAAGCCCTGGCCAAATCCCGCGTGGAGTGGCCGAGCCCCTGGCTTTTTGCGCCCAATGCCAGCGGCAATGGCTTGCTTTTTCACCACCGCGAAGCCATTCCGCAGCTGCCAGAATCCCTCGCGGCTTTCGAGCACGCGCTCTCCGGCCTAAACGCCGAATACGCCGACGATGTGGCGAATCACCTTTTGGAACCCATCGCCCCCGCCCACCTGCCCGCGCAGCACGAACTCTGGACTGCCACCACCCATGCCCAAACCAAGCCCAAGGTGATTCAGCAGCGGCCGGTCAGAAACTAGTAGTCACTTGCACCATCGCCTGGAGAGGAGCGCCGAGGCTCGCGGCCGCTTGGCTGCCGAAGGCCGGGGTGTGAAAAGTGGCCCGCGAAAATTCTTTGCCCTTTTTCCCAAGTGGACCGCGAAGGTCGAAAGAAACATCTGTGCTATCGCTGAGCGAGCGCGTGACGGTGAAGAGCGGATACAGGCTGCCATCGACCAAGTTCGCGAGCACCGCTAGATTGGTGGTCCAAAAAGACGCGAACTGGGCCGAAGCCTGAGAATAGAGATAGCCCTTGGCTCGCAGCGCGCGAAAACGCGAAGGGACCAGAGTGTATTCGGAGCGCTTTGCCCCCTCGCTCTGGTAAAGACCCTCAAAGAGGAGAGTCCAGGTTTCATCCAAGGCATATTCGGCGCCCAAGCCCCCTTGGAACTCGCGCTTTTTGCCAAATACCAGGCCTTCCGCGCGCAAGGTGGCGCCACCAAGATCCTTGGCCAACGCCACCCCCACGGCATCTTCGTTCCACCAGCGGGAAGCCATAAGGTGGAGCTCTAGGGCGGGATGATAGAGGATGGCTTCGGCCCAGCGCACGGCCTCGGTAGAAGCCCCGCCCTTGCCTTCGATATCCATAAATTGCAGACCGTAGATGCCCGACTGCCAACGCAGGATCGCGGCATCGGAGCCAAAAATCAGGTTAGGTCCGGCGGTATGGGGCAAGGGCCGGCTAAACTTATTCCATAGGGGCAACACCTTGAGCGTGCCCACCCCCACGGGTTTACGCCCAACTTGGGCTTCGAAATCGCCATAGGTGAGCACCAGATTCAGGCGATCCATATCGTAGAACCAGGAAGAAGTTCCACTCTCGCTAATCCTTCCCTCAAGATTGAAAAAACGCTCCGGCCCCTCCACCGAGGCATATCCCGGTTCGCTCGGGCCGCGGCCGACCATACGAGATACAAAGCCACGCAGCACGGGCGTGGCTTCCAGGCGCAGCGACTCAGAGGCAAAAAACCGCAGCTGGTAATTTGCTAGCACCATAGATTCAAAGGCATCCGGATAAGGGCCCAAGCCCGTTTGGGAGAAATTCCGATACGAGCCCGACAAGCTCACCGTGCCCTTGCCATCAAAATCCGTAGCTTGAGCGCTGGGAAGCAAAAGAAAGAAAATAAGGCATAGGCGCTTTTGCAACATTCCTTATCCTTACTATAGGAGCGCCGAATCCGCTCGTAGGGCCAAGCATTTTGGCCTTTCCTGTTTCCTTTAAAAAACTGCTTTCTCCTCGCCGCCGTTCCGGCTACCACTATCGCATGACCCTCGCCAGAGAAGACACCCTACCCGAAGAGCTACGCAAACTAGTGAAAGAAGCCGGAACCGTGCTGGGACGCGTGATCGCACGCGAAGCCGGCCGCCCCGTCTACCAAGCGGTTGAGCGCCTCCGTTCGTCGATGGCGGAGCTTCGCGACCAGAAACCACGCGAAGTTTCTCGCCGGCTGCGTGAAGAGCTCGTGGCCCTCCGCAGATTGAGAAACGAGGATCGCCATGCGGTGGCCCGCGCGTTCACGCTCTTTCTCGAACTCCAGAATTCCTGCGAAAATGCCTACCGTAGCTTGCGCGTGCGCGGCCGCAGCTTTCCCCCTCTCGAGAATTCCCTCAAGCTCGTCTATGTGCTCACCGCCCATCCTACGGAATCTAGGGCGCCGGGGAATATCGCGATCTTTCAGGAGATCCAGAACGTTCTGCTAGATGGCCTGACGGGAGCTTCGCGTCCCTGGCGCGACAATCTCTTTCACCAGCTCGAGCTTGCCTGGCGTGCCTACCCTAGCCGGGAGCGCGCCCCTCGGGTGAAGGACGAGGCCGAGCATATTTACCGCACGGCCCTCCGCCCGGCCGTGCTCCGCAGCTTCTTGGCCGCGAGCCATGAGCTGGCGCCAAGCTACCTACGCACCTGGGTGGGAGGCGATAAGGACGGGCACCCCGGCGTGGACGCCAATGCCACGCGCGAGAGCCTGGTGCTCTCCCGCAAACACCTTTTGCAGTTCACGCTAGGGGCGCTCACCGAGGTGAGAGAAACGATCGAGCTCCTCCCTGACCATCCCCTGCGCCGAGACCTTGCGCGTGCAGCCGCCTCCTTTCGCGCCCTCAGGGCCCTGCGAGCCGGCGATGGAAAAAAGGTGGCGGCCGCGCGCAAGCAACTGCTTAGCTTTTGCGCGTCCTATGCCAAGGAGCTCGGAGTGTTGCACCCGGCGCTTCGCGATTTGAAACGTCTCTTCCATGTTTTCCCCGCCCTCGTGGTGCCCCTCGAGTTTCGCGAAGCCTCCGATGTGCTTGCCGGCCCCGCCCCTGGCTTGCGCGCGATTTCCGGAATGCTACGCTGGCTGGCCATGGTTTCCCGCGGCGGCAACCCCACCTGGTATGTGCGGAACTTCATCGTGAGCATGACCGAGAGCGTGGAGCACCTCGCGCTCGCGGAAAAATTGAGCCGCCAGTATTTAAAAAAATCTTATTTACCCATCGTGCCGCTCTTCGAAACCGTCCCGGCCTTGGTGGCCGGCCCCGGCATCGTGGCCGCAATGCTGGCGCATCCCCGGCTCGGAAAGTGCGTGCGCAAAGACTGGCGCGGGCAAATGGAGATCATGGTGGGCTATTCCGACTCGGCCAAAGAAGGCGGCGTGCTCCCGAGCCGGCTGGCGATCGCGGATGCCATGCACAAGCTCGAAGCGGTCTGCCTCGAGGCCGGCGTGAAGCCTGTTTTTTTCCAAGGCTCGGGCGGAAGCGTGGACCGTGGGGGCGGTTCCGTGCCGGAACAGGTGGCTTGGTGGCCACGCTCGGCCCTCGAGACCTATAAGGTGACGATCCAGGGCGAGATGGTGGAACGCTCTTTCTCCAATCCCGAGATCACCCGTGGCCAGATCGAGCGCATCCTCGTGAGCGTGGACGAAGTGCTGCGGAAAAAACCCAAGCGCCCGCAGGCGCCCGTGCTCTTCCAGTTCGCCGAAGAAATCCGCTCTTCCTACCGTGAACTCATTCAGGACCCGCACTTTCTCAAGCTCGTGGGGGAAGCCACGCCCTATCGCTTTCTTTCGGAACTAAAAATGGGTTCCCGCCCCGCCAGGCGCAGCGTGGAAATTTCGGTCAAAGGCCTGCGCGCCATTCCTTGGGTGCTCTGTTGGACACAAACGCGGGTGCTCTTGCAAACCTGGTGGGGCGTGGGCCAGGCTTGGCAGAAAATGCCTGCGAAGGAACGAGGCCTGTTACGTAAGGCTTTCCATGATGAGCCTGTGTTCACTTCCTTTGTGAAAGCTCTAGGCTTCACGATCGCCAAGGCCGAGCTACCAATCTGGCGTATTTATTTGGAGAACTCCAAATTGCCTGCGGAAGACCAAGACGCCTTCTACCAAAAGTTCGAGGCGGAACTCCTAGCGGCGCGCGAGTTCGTGCAGTTTTGCTCCGAGAGCCCCGATCCGCTCTGGTTCCGGCCGTGGCTGGGAGCCAGCATCCGCCTCCGCGCGCCCATGATCCACCCTCTGAACCTCCTGCAGGTGCTGGCGCTGGAAGAGGAAGACTTTCGCCTCTTCCGCATGACGGCGATGGGAATTTCGGTGGGGATGATGACCACGGGATGAGGGTGCTTGGGCTAGGGGCACTCAGTGCTTATGGCCAAAATAAGGAAAGAGTTTCCTCGCGAGGAAGTAGATTTCTTACCTTAAGATGCCACCGGTGCCACAAATTACCGGATTACAGCCCACACAGGCGGGCTTAGTGCAGGCCAATTGGTAAAGCGGCGGAAGCGGTGTTTCATCCTGCAAATTCTGTCGGAGAAGCTCAAGTTCAGCGGCAAGTTCGGGAATATTTCCGCCAACAGCCTCGAGAGCTAAGCCGGGATAATCGGCGTTGAGCGCGCGAATGTCTTGTTCTACGTCAAACGCAGGAGGCAGATGAGCAAAGGCAAGAGAAACGAAGAGTAGGGAGAAAAAAGTCATAGGAAAACTCCAATTTATGGAGTCGCATACTATATGAAATTAGTTTATGTTGCAAGGACGCAGTGGCTTCGTCCGTCATACCCACCATGACGGTCTATCCTCCTGACCTCAAAGGGATTTTTCACAGCTCAATTCACCGTTGCAAGACACGTGGCACTGCGCTGCTATCGATCCAATTTTTAGCTGACCCACGGTGGTCTTATATTCCGAGAAGAGATGAATCATTATTTGAAAGCTAGCGCCCGTTTCCTCCCTCACCATATCTATAATTTGATGACTCGCAATGATTCGCGCCACGGGATTTTCGTAACCGTAGATCTGCTCGACTTTGACGTCAATGGTGCAGGCTTCTGATGTTTGTGTCTGCAATCCTATTCTTGCATAAAGCGTTCGATAACCGTTATAGATCGGCATATAATACGATTTGGCAGCCGTTTCGCCAGCCATAGAAACTAAGGGAAGCAGAAAGAAAATGGCGAATACAATCCTGGGAAACTTCATTTTTGAATCTCCAATATTTGTAGGGTGGTCAGGGCCTATTGGCGCGGAAGCTAGCACGATCTGCGCTGGGACTCAATGGGAAGAAACGAAGGCCTGCGTCTTTCGACACAGGCCTTTATCAACTTGCTAATGGTTTGATGAGCGGAGTTTTCTTCACTAGCGCCGTGAGATTTCGAGTTGGATGTCGCCGCTGATGCGGTAGTTGCCGGCAACATTCGCCCTCACAAAGCGGAAAAAATAAGTGCCTTTTCCAAACTCACCACAGACGCCGTTGAACTGTCCCGCCTGCGACTTGGTGATCGCCACGGAGCAATTTTCTAAACGAGTCGTGGCGTTTTCAAGAGTGCCCTCACAATTTTGAGTGATGGCAAGTTTCTCATTTTCTTCATGCTGGAATGCCGATGCTAGGACTTGTGCGAGCGGAAGATTGCTTGAACCATTGGTCACGGAAGCGGTGGCTGCCGATTTTGTCAGTGTCTGCATTGGGCTTTCATCGGCCCTAGCGATTGGGTTCAGGCTAACGAGGAAGAGGAAAGTAAACGCGAGTTTCATAGAATAGTCCTTTCGATGGGTTTAAATACTTCGCGCCGAATCTAGAGGCTAAGCCCAGCGATCTCAACCGGAAATAACACGAAATTTCATTTTTCATGGCCACAATTCCCGGTATTATAAGAATATCGTGTCACGAAATAGCCATACACAATACCAAGAGGTGATAGCCGCGATTCTTCGAAAAATCCGCGGCAACACCTCACAGGCTCACCTAAGCTCCAGACTCGGGCTCAAACACAACCATGTCTACAAATGGGAATCGGGAACTAGGAAGATACAGTGGGGCGATTTTGTAAAACTTTGCGAGCTTAAAAAGTTCGACCTTAAACCCCTATTCTTTGAATTGTATCTCTTTCAGAAAGACCCTAAGGATTTTGTTGCGATCTACAAACACATCACTATGAATTTGCCCTCCTCATCTCTTTCTCAACAGTTGGGAATATCGAAATTCCGCATCGAATCGTGGCGAAATGGAAAAGGTCCATTCTATCTGAATGACCTCATCTGTATCATCGACAAGTTTTCCCACCTTCTCATTGAGTTTATTTTATATTTTCTTACTCACGGAGAGCTGAAACAGCTCAATCTCGATCTCACTGAATATGAGATGCGGCAATTCGAAGTGGAGCACCCGATAATTTCACTGATCCTGCGAGCACTGGAAACAAATGATCACATTCAATCTACCCAGGCTTCTTCGAAGTTTGTTGCGAAAATGATTGGCATGGAAGAAAAAGAGGCCAAAGCGCTTCTCGTTAAAGCAAATACTCTTGGTTTTGTCTCCAAGAAGGGGAATAAATATTTTTCTGATAGCCTCCAAATCGATATCAGAGGAAAAAAAGCAATCAAGCAAAGGCGGTTCTGGATAGAGAAGGCGTTACAGTTCATGGACAAAGGCAAAGTCGTGGCGCCTGACTATGTTTTTGGAAATATTATTTATTGTGTCAGTAGGCGAGGGCAAAATCAGATTCTCGACGAATACCTAAAGTTCTATAATATCGCTCGGCAGATCATTGCCAACGACAATGGAGGCGACCTCCCCATGATCCTCAATCTGCAGATGCTACGGATGGATGAAAAATAGTTCTTTCCGTTCTCCAAAATGCGCTGCAAATTGCCACTCATCACTCCTGCGGATCGCCGAATAGGCGCGTGAAGCCCACTAGGATACTTTTGAGCTGGAATCCCGTCACGTAGTGAAAAAGGGCCTGCCATTGCTAGTGGATTCTGCCTGAGGCGACTGATTTCGCAATTGACTCAGGATCAGTACGGCCAGTATACGATTTGCCGTCAGTCACGGACTTAGTAGTAGTTTAAGCGTCAATATTGAAAAAGGATGAATTATATGAATCTTATGAGTCTAGCATTTGTGATTTTGAGTCCTCTGATTACTTTATCTTCCATTGCCTACGCCAGAGATTGCCGAACTCCTGATGTTAGTCATTCGTGGTATGTAATTAATCTTAAAATTTCTTTTGGCATTGATGAACTGGCCTCCGCTAAGCTGAAAGCAATCGATGAAGATTTTCGTGCCTACATTAAGGCGAAAACCCCGGTTCCCGCTCCTGGCACACGAATAAATTTTAACTTAGTTAGAAATGGAGTCGCGTCGTGTGAGTACGCCATTGTCTCTCGTTCGACATCTTTTGAAGGGTGGACCACCAACAATGCTAGTAGAGGAAAAACAATTCATATCAGAAGGCCAAACTTATACGTCAGTGAACAGTGTTTTCAGATTGCGGATATGGCCGCCCTTGCCTCCCTATTGCCTGACCTAACTATTGAAATTGATCACGTAGCCCACAACTGTGATTACCGAGTGCCTCAGCTTAACTAAGAGCTGGAAGAGGACTGCCTTAAAATGGTTGCCCGGTGGGCTTTTGAGGTTTTGTTGCTGATCGCTCGGGGTTTTGGCTTCCATAGTTGCGGCCTCCGCAAGCTTATGGC
>JAKFYM010000330.1 GCA_021730855.1 Bdellovibrionales bacterium | reverse complement strand
ATCTCATCCAGAACGCGCTTAAGTACACTCACCCAAAAGGGAGAATTCAGGTGCGGGGCTTTTTGGCGGGAGAGAACATTGTAGTGGAAGTAGAGGATGAGTGCGGCGGCCTCGGGCCCAATGCGCCGGAAGGCCTTTTCAAGCCGTTCGAGCAGCAGAATGAGAACAGGACGGGGCTTGGCTTAGGTCTTACTATCGCTCAGAGGGCCATTCAGCTCAATCACGGTAGAATCGAAGTACAAAATCTCCCGAAGAAAGGTTGTATTTTTAAAATCACGTTACCTCGAAAGGCTTCCCACCTGGCGTTGAAGGAGCCTGCGGCTTGAAAGTGGCCCCCTTTTTTGCGCCTCGTGGAGATTTCTTATAGATCGCTCTATGCTTGGCCGCCCCACTCCAATGACCTATGCTTATAACTTATGACAAACGCGCCCGAGTCGGACCTTATTCACATTGTCTATTCGAGCGCCGCGGAGGTTGCATTCAATCAACGAGATTTATTTGAACTTTTGCAGGTTGCCCGAGAAAAAAACAACCAGCTAAACGTTACGGGAATACTTTTATTCTATAACGGATCGTTCTTTCAAGTCCTGGAGGGCCCAGAATCCGCCGTAAAACAAATCTATGAGAAGGTATCGAAAGATTCGCGGCATAGTAAGATGCTTAAAATCATCGAAGAGCCCATCGAAAGGCGAGCCTTTCAGGATTGGACCATGGGCTTTGCCAGCATGAAAATCATAGATCTAAAATCAATCCCGGGGCTGAATGATTTTTTCAGTCGTGGCTCCTGCTTTTACGATCTAGAGCAGAGCATGGCGAAAAAACTTCTCGAGGCGTTCAAAGATGGCCGATGGAGACAATTCATCAGCACGGATAGCGTCTGATGGACCTTCCCACTACTGATAAAAAACTAAGGGTCACCATCGCCGGCGCGAGCGGTTTTGTTGGTGCCAATCTACTCAAAAAAGTGCCCGGAGATTGGCAGACCCACGCGCTCTCTCGGGGAAAAAGCAGGTCTACCGGGGGCGTGGACTGGAGGGAGGCCGATTTGTTTTCGCTCCAGAGCTCCGTGGAGGCTCTGAAAAATACGGATGTTGCGATCTACCTTGTGCACTCGATGCTTCCGTCCACTAGGCTTTTCCAGGGAAGTTTTGCAGATGCCGATCTCTTAATTGCGGATAATTTTGCCAGCGCGTGCCTGAAAAATGGGGTGAAGCAGATCATTTATCTCGGGGGACTCGTGCCCACCGGAAACATCAGCAAGCACTTAGCCAGTCGGCAAGAAGTAGAAGAGGTATTTAAGGCCACCGGAATTCCCTGCACCGTCCTTCGAGCTGGAATGGTGGCCGGAAGCGGGGGATCTTCCTTTGAGATATTGCGCAGCCTGGTGACAAACCTTCCTGCCATGATTCTCCCGCAGTGGACCCAGGTAAATACACAGGTTGTTTATATTGACGATCTGGTGCGTGTTCTTCTGGCAAGCGTGATGAAAAAGGAATTTTTTGATAAGACCATCGACGTGGTGAATGGCGAGAAGTTGAACTATGAGGATCTCATTCGCACTACCTGCCGGGTAATGGGGAAAAAGAGGGTTTTGCTTCGGGTTCCGATCCGGTCCACAGCATTTTCCAAGCTCTGGGTTTCTTTTTTCGGCAATGCCAATCATGAGTTGGTGTCGCCGCTGATTGATAGTTTACTGTGCGAGCTTCCTAAAAATCCGCCTATCGAGCTGATCGATGCGCATATTCAGTATCGTACTTTTGCAAAGATGCTGGAAATTATTCTGCAGATGCCCAGCAAGGAGCGTTCTAGGACCAAGGCAAGACAGCTCCATGAGAATTCTGTGCGCTCGATCCAGCGCTTGCCATCGCTTCCAGCCATGAACTGCGATGAGATCGCAGACTTCTATGAAAAGTGGCTATCCAAGGCTTCCTTGGGTCTGATTAAGATTGAGCCGAATCAGGCCAAAGGCATGGTGGGGTTTTATATAAGAGGCATGCCTTGGCCTCTGCTCGTGCTGAAACGCGTTTATACTACCAGCGCGGAAGTGCAAAGAGCCAAGTTTCATATTGTGGGGGGATTGCTTGCCAAACGATCCGATTGCGGCTGGCTTGAGTTCCGGCAAATGGCGAATAAGAAATTCACTCTGGCTTCCATCAACGAATTTGTGCCAACGCTGCCCTGGTACGTTTATCGTTTTACTCAGGCCATTCTTCATAAGAAGGTAATGACTGCTTTCGCGCATAGTCTGGCGAAGGCGGACTAAGATTCTAGAATTCGGCGGCTAGGGCACGCTGGGCAGGGCCGCGGGATTGGATTCGAGGGTGTCGCCGAGCAGGGGAGCCGAGGCGCCGACCGAGGGGCTAGAAACACCATTGCCACAATCGTAAAAGGTGCGGTCGGCATAACGAAAGGCAGGGCTCTCGCCCAATCGCGGCTGCCGCTATCGTCTAGAGATGGCCACTCTAGGGATGGCCACTAAATCTTCGTCTACCGGGTGAAACCCACGTCGTCCAAGTAGATGTGCAGCGGTTTGCCACCTCTACGCACGGGCATGATCCCGAACATATTAAAGTTCTCCATTTTTGCCTTATGCTCTTGAAGCACTACCATATGGAGCTCCTTCAATTTCTTGCCACGCTCGTCAAACATCAGGAGCGTGATTTTCCCGTCGGCCGAGGGCGACACAGGATCATAGAGGAAGGCGAATTCGCGATAGCCGCGAGGATCGATCCTCATTTTGGGGATCATGTTAGGGATGAGGTCCCAGGCGTCAACGATCGGTAAAGGACAATCGACATTGTTCCGTCGGCGATTCGCATAGTCACTCATCGAGTAAAGAGGACGGATCGATAGGCCACCCCATGTTCCGATATAGTCCACAGCCACGCCCAAGAAATTTTTCCCCACTCCGGCCGTGGCGCGAACTTCTCCGTCTCGATAGATGTTTAGGAAATCGTTGCTTGTGCCGCGGTGGAACCAGCCCAGGGTTAAGCCGGAATCGGTATTTGAATCCACCAAGCTCATCTTCCAGCGCATCAATAGTTTTTGGTGCACATTGAGCGTTTTGCTAAGAGGCAAGGCATACATATGCGGACGACCAGGCTCCGCTCTGGTCACGTAACCACCGATGGTTCCGCCACTGAGGGCCTGCAATGCTTTTTTCTCTGCCGAGGTGTAGCCGAAATCCTGCACCTTGGCGCCATGGCAGTCCACTTCGGCGACGGAGGCTCGCATGCTGGTCCAGTTGGGATCGGAATCAAAAGCCTGTCGATCGGTAAGGCAAGGCTTGCCGTCGGGGCAAACCTTGGTGTAGCGAAGGTCGTCAATATAGACCTT
The DNA here is from genome assembly GCA_021730855.1 of Bdellovibrionales bacterium. GTDB lineage: Bacteria > Bdellovibrionota > UBA1018 > CAIPTA01 > CAIPTA01 > JAKFYM01. Next base: position 13,148 of record JAKFYM010000330.1, on the reverse strand, counting down.
GGTGTAGTGTCCTGAAGAAACCTCGGCGGGATAGATCCCGAAACGATCAAAGACAGCGCCCACGCCCCGAAAATTATGGCCTTTGTTAAACTTGTCTTTCACGTCCATCTGCACGCGGACCACTTTTGCCGGTAAGGAATCGTCTAAGTTGTCGAGCGAAAGTGTGATGCTTCCCTTGCCGTTGGCATCGTTTGGTTTATAGACAAAATTCACTTCGTGGCGGCCCGGGCCAACTAGCATATGTGGCTCGGTCTCCAAGTCTGGTGGAGCGTGGGGCTTGCGGCCGCGAGTGGAGATATTCTCAAAGTTTTTGTTGGCCGCAACGATGGTCAGCCACTCATACTTCTGGTTAGCTAGCGGATAGCCGGCGGGGTAACGAGCATCAAACATCCGCATGGCCATCACGTTCGCCGCGGGATAGCTGATGATCTCGGAATTAAACCAGCCAATGGTTACGCCGGATCCCCCGTCATATTCGGGCACCGTAATGCGGGCCGAGAATTCGAGCCGGTCGTTGGCATTCAGCCTGCGCAGGCCGCCGGTGATGTCGCTGGCGTAATACGTTTTTAGAGCGGAACGCTGCAATCGCCCGCCGATTTCGCCACGGCTATTCCCACGAGCGATATTCGATTCAGAGCGCCACTTGAAATCTTGCTTAATTTCTACGCAGTCAGGGATACGGTTATTGATTCCAACCCAGCGCGGATCGCTATCGAAGTTCTCGACCTTTATATTTTTGAAAGCTTCGACGGGAAAGGAATTCACCACGCCAAAATTCCACTGGTAATTTTTTTTGCCGACGGTGATGACCAGAGAATGGTCCGTGGTCCGTTCAAAACCATCGGGAACGCGGTGGGAGATGCGATAGGTCCCACTGGCGAGGTCCTTGAGAGCGTATTGACCGCTAGCATCGGTATGCGCCGTGCGGATCTTCACTCCAGCAGTGGTGTAAAGTTCGACGACTTCATTCTTTAGCTTTACCTCATCGGCGTCGACGAGCAGGTTCCGGTTCTTGTCTTCAAACACAGTGCCGTGAACCTTATATAAGGAGGCGGTTTGCGCCGCTGCTGGAGCTAAGAGTAGGCTGAGGCTAGTCAGCAGCAAACCACTGAATTTTGAGTGTACGTTCCGCATAGATCCCCCTAGGGGCTCCATCGTCCATAATTCATAATTACTTAAAAATGGGTGTCTCCGCTTGGAGACAGGGGGGCGAAGGCTACCTAGCCTCGCTGATAAACTGAGTGTATTTTTCACATAGCTGGAGCATACGCCAGCGAGAATCTCTTAGCCCCTTTTGGCTCGTTGGTGCTGGATATTAGTTCTTTGCAGGAACAAGGGATAGAGGAAGATGTTTCCGTGAACAGAAAGCTTTGTGGCTTAGGTATGTGGTGAAGGAGGGCGGGCATCGAGGGGGATTCGACCCTGGTGCTAGCTCAAGCTATATATTGATCAGCCTTTTCGGGAAGACGTGGCGAAAGCCTTGTTTGAAGCAATCATGAAAGAGAAGTTTTTGTTTAAGTTTCAATGCAAGCTAAAGCGCGCGCTCTAGGATGAGTCTCGAGCGCCTTGCCTATTTCTGGGCCTTTTTTGCGTCCCAGGCTTCTTTCATGGGGCAACGAAAGAGCTGCCGGATGATCTCTTTGTACGGGCTCGCAAAAAAGGCGAGATAGATCTCGAGGGCAGCAATCACTAGCGCGATGACTAGGCCCTCTGGGGCTAAAAAAATATGGACTAACAGGATATTGAGGACGATCGGTGCTAGCACCACCAACGCCAGCGGCACAAAAGCTCCAACCAGTAACAAGAGCCCGCAAATCACCTCGGTACCTTTGAGCACAGGGAAAAAATAGCCAGAGGCCATCAGCCCGTTCGTAAAGGCTTGGAGCTTCTCAGGCAGATCTGGTGGCACGGGGGCAAGGTTGAAGAGGCCCATCAAACCGAACACAAAAAAGACAAGTCCCAGCAGAATGCGAGCGAGCAAAGGAAGGTAGCGCATGGAGGTTCTCCTGTTTAGGTATAGCTTTCTTTAGCCTTTGTAGAAAAGCAAGAATACTTTTGATGCATTTAAATCAGAAGTATTTGCAGGAAGCAGGCGGGCATAGGCCTCGGAGTTTCCAGTCTCTATCCTATGTCTTTACCAAATCGCCCTCTGCTCTTACCATCTACAGGTGCTTCAGGAAAACCGTCTCCAAGAGATCGACCAAGTCCGCGCGCTCGCCATTTTGCTGGTGATCCTTTCTCATTTGCCGCTCACCATTCTGCACGGATATATTCCCACTGTGCTCAGCTCCACCTGGACCGGGGTGGACTTGTTTTTTGTGGTCTCGGGATTTGTGGTCAGCCGATCTTTTGCGCTTTGGTTAAAAGATGTTGGATTCCGGCCCAGCTTGCTCCTGGCCCGCAATTATTGTTTGCGTCGCATGACACGGATCCTTCCGGTGGCTTGGATTTGGGCGTTGATTCCTGTGCTACTAGCCTTCACGTTCAATGAAAGTGGGCATTTGGGGTTTCCTCCCTATGTGGTGCAGGAAATGTTCGCGGTGCTGAGGTTTACCTACAATTTTTATAGCGCCGAAACCGGCCACGGCATACTGGGGCAGTTTTGGAGTTTGGCGGTGGAGGAACACTTCTATGTTTTTTTGCCGGCCTTTTTGGTCTTGGTGCGAGGGCGGTGGGGGCGTTTTTTTGGATTTGTGGCGATTTTTTTTGGCTGCACTTTTTTGCGGATCAGGGGAGTGCTAGAGCGGGAAGGTGATATCCGCGATTTTTTGTTCATGACTCAATACCGCGTGGACGGCCTCGCCCTTGGTTGTTTGCTTGGGCTTTTTCCCGAATTTTATTTTTCTCAAGCACGAGAGCTTAGCCAAAAAAAGGGACTGTATTTCTCGGCCTTGGCCGCGCTATGTGTTCTGGTGATCTGGCTGCTTCCGGGAGTTTTGGCGCTTCCCGTTTTTGTGAAGTATGGTTATCTCGCGGTGGCACTTGCTGCTGGAGGATTGGTGCTAGTGGCCAGCCTGGACAGGGGACTGCTTTCCTTGCCTGGCATTGGTTCCTGGATGGCGGCCCTCGGTCGCCGCTCTTACTCGCTTTACCTTGCGCACTTTCCGCTTCTGCTAGTGATTGTGGAACTCCGATTCCGCTGGTTTGGCCTGCGTGAGGGGTGGCCAAGCCATTGGCACGCGCTCGGTGGTTTTCTGTTTTATCTGATCCTGCTTTTTTTGGGGAGTGAGCTCACCTATCGGGCACTAGAGCTACCGCTGATTGCGCTCGCGAAGAGGCATTTTCCACGTCCCGAGGCTCCAGCTCGCGCTTGAAAATTCATCCCCATTTTATCCACAAAATTGGCGCTATCTTGTGGATAAAATATGAGCAAAGGCTCCTTTAGGAGCAGCTCCCCTTCTTTGGAACATCCTTTTTGCCCGCCACCTCCGGGCACTCCTTGGTTTCTACTTTCGAAGCCGGCTGGCGAGACGGCTGCTTCTGCCGGATGGTGGTTTCCAAGCGCACTATGGCAGCACCTCTTGCCTCAGAGTCTAGGGGGCGGTGCATGGCGAGGGCTTGGGAGCCAAACAAGAGGAACGATAAAGCGATGCTTCCGGGAAGTTTTAGCAAAGTAAGACACGTGTTCATATAGAACTCCTTTTCGTAATAATGATTTTTGTGTTCTCGATTCTGCACAAAAAGCGCGGCTTCGTCTGTGCAGATTCGGTTAAGAGTGGGTGTTCAATCCGTTCCCTCCCAGCTCATGCGTGGCGCCGCCGAAAATAAAAATAATTTACGTATGCATTGCGGGGAAAGCTTTTTGCAAAGACGAAGGAACTGCGGAATGCCTTGGCAATAGCGGCCGGGGAGCGGAAGAGGGGGTGACGCGCCACGTGAATTGTTTGAAAAACAGAGACTATTTGTAGATCGCCGCAAAAAAGCGGCAAATCTAGGATTTTTGTTGACACTCTTAGAGGTAAGGCGAGTAGCATTTTGCAGAACCAAGAACTTACTTCAAGGGGGAAGTATGCATTCAGCCTTTCGTATTCCTTTGCTCGCACTCGCGATTTTTTCCATCAGCCCAATCGCCCAAGCCGCTAACGACAACGCCATCTTGGAAAGTCGCCTAGAGCGCCAAGCTTCCAAGGAAGAAAACGCCTATAAGGGCCTGCCGCAACACCGCTGGCAAGCCATGATGAATCGCCTCTCGGCAGACCAGCCAGCGAAGGTGGAGAAATGTGCGGATGCCCGTCTGGAAAAAATGGCTGGCAAATACGCGGTCTCTTTTGACGAGCGTGGCCTTCCTTGCCGAATTTATGACCTAGCGTTTCCCACACTGGAGACACTTTTTTCGCGCGCGTCGATCTCGAAAGTACCCGTACAATCCTTTCGCGCCCGCGATTACCTCAACTGGATGGATGGCGACTATGAAGCCGTTCTCCATAAAATGGAAGATTTCCGCGCGCAGGCCGGCCCCCCCGAGCACCGTGCAGTGGCCGGATGGGTACGTAAGCTACGTTTCAAACAAGATCGCCTAGCTGCCTTGCAAGTGGCCACGGTGCAGTCTACGGGCTTGCCGGCCTCCTTCACGGCGGCTGACTTCGACGTGGGTTCGCGCTTCCAATTCACGGCCCGCGAAAAGGCTCAGTTGCAGGAAATCCTCTCGGTGGCTGCCGATCATGGCCCCAATGGCCTAGGCATCCTCACCGCGGAAGACAGCCAAGCCTGGCAGGAGATCGTGCAGAACCCGGAAGTGCTGCTCGCCAAAATCAAGTTTGAGTGGAACGACCTTGAGAAGGTTTATGATGTCTTTATCCAGGGCGAATTTTTGCCGATCCGCGGTCCCATCGCGCTTGTGGACTATAGCGCCAGCTACAAACTGGCCGTGGAGCGTTTGCTCCGCTCTCTCGTGCACTCTGGCATCAACAAACTCATCGGGTTTATCCCCGGTCAGGCACGGGCCATTGTGTCGGTGGTCGTGAACGATGCCTTTCTATTCGTGGAAATCGCCTACGACTACCAACTGAACCAGCTGGAGGGCACTCTACGCGAAGCTCGGAATGGAACCGTTCCTAGCAGCATCGATGCCCAGGGCTTGGATCGCGGCATGAATATTCTTTTTGGCGGCCGCTCCGATGTGGTCACTCAATACATCATGGCGGTGATCCTGAAGAAGCCATTTGACTGGAACCAGTTCGAGAACATTGGCCGCAGCGTGCGTCACGGAACGGAAAAGCAACGCGACATCATGCTCAACAATCTTTATTCGGAAATGGTGCAGAAAAAGGGCTGTGAGATGACGTTGACGGAGAATTATTTCGGCGTCTGCAGCAAGAACGGCAAGCGGAACCTGCACTCCTTGATTAGCCAGGATAATTTCCTTTTCTGGCGGTTGGGTGGTCCTTTGGTTTATCGCTACGACATGCCTTCGTATGTCTTCCTGAAGCGTTCGGCCTCCTACATCCTCGCCGTGGGCGCCAGCATGCTGGATCTCCCGATCCTCAATCGCCTCACCTCGGCCCTGGCGGATGGGTTACGCACTTTCGCTACGGCCGGAATGGAAGACGAAGCCTTCCTTCGCAACGCACTGGCGATGGAGAAATTCTCATCGGGCTCCTTGGATGAGCCTTCGCAAGAGATGCTCAAGTGGCTGCACTTGCAGAACATCAATCCGTTCTTGACCAAGACCGAGGCCCAGGAAGCACGCATCATCGCTGCCAATGCCGCCTTGCTAAAAATGAACTAAGTCTTTTGAGGGAAGAAAAATGTTGAAGCAAGTATGGATATTGTCTTTTGCTTTGGTGAGCATGAATGCCCAAGCTGCCAAGGTGGCCGTGGTGGATTCGGGCACCGATTTCAGCCACACAAAAATCAGGGCCCAGGCCTGGATGAACCCGTTGGAGACGGCGGCAGACCGCATCGATAACGACAAAAACGGTAAGGTGGACGACATCAACGGATGGAACTTCGCCGAAAACTATGGGCGGGTGTTCTTCGCGGAGCACTTACGAGATGTTAATCCCGTGGTCTATCCCTTATTTCGTGTGATTGCGCATCGCCAGGCGGGCACGATCACTCCGGATGAGGAAAAATTCCTGCAGGAGAATTTGTTGGGCTTGCCCGAGGCGCAACGAGCCGAAGCACTGGCGCACCTAAACTTTTTTGGTGTTTATGCGCACGGCACGCATGTGGCGGGAATCGTATTGGGCCAGAGTCCAAGTTCGCAGATCCTATCCGCGCGAATGTTCCCCGACGACGTGGCCCCCCTCTATCCAAATCCGGCTGGCAGGGTAGAGACCAAGGGCCTCCAGGACTGGATCTATAAACTATTGGCAGCTATCGCCAATGGCAGTTTCCAGCAAGTGGGAAAATACCTTGGGGAACAGCAAGTGGACGTGGCCAACTACAGCCTTGGCATGAGCCTGCCGATGATCGCCAAGCAGTTCCTTGCGATGCGCGGGAAGAAGGATCCCACCGACGCTGAGGTGGCAGCCGAAGTCCGCCGCGTATACGCGCAGTTCGAGCCGCAAGGGAAGAAGTGGATGGCCGCAGCCCCGAAGACGCTTTTTGTGATCGCTGCGGGCAATGATGCGCTCGATAATGACCAGCTTCCCGCCTTCCCGGCGAGCATCCGGGCAGACAACTCCATTTCGGTAGCGGCTTCTCAGGGCTACGAGAAACTAGGGTCCTTCTCCAACTACGGAGCCACTTCCGTGGATGTGGCGGCTCCTGGAGTGGCGGTGATGAGCGCCGTGCCTAGCTTGGAAGCGGGCGCGGAATTGCCCATGTCGGGCACCTCGATGGCGGCGCCTTTTGTGGCCGGTGTGGCGGCGCGGGTGAAGGATGCAAATTCCGATCTGCAGCCCGCACAAATTCGCCAGATCCTCATGGGCACCGTCGACAATAAAGACTGGCTGGTGGGCAAGGTGATTTCCGCGGGAGTGGTGAACGCCGATCGAGCCGCATTGGCGGCGGAATTGTCGCGCCAAATGAGCTTGGAGCAAGCGATGGCTCAGGCACGCCTCGCCGTGGCCGATCGTGCCGATGGCGACCATGGCCCACAGCGCCCGGCGGGCGCTCTGCCGCTCGATCCCAACGACCCCGCTGCCCGGATTCTTGTTTTTTAGGATCTTTCGTGGGCAGAGAAGCGGTCTGCGTCTAGCGCAAACCGCTTCTTTTTTCCCCCACTCTCCCCTAGAATAAAAGGTCTTGGGGGAATTATGATGCGTTGGATCGTGCTCGTTTTCTGTTTGCTAGTTACCTGGACGACCGCTTTTGCGGAAGAGCAGGCTCCCGACGACGACGTGCTCGCCAGACTCAAGGCGCTGCCCGGCGTGGAGGTTTTCGAAAGCACCACGGGCGGTGACCGTGGGCGAGGATTACGGCGCTTCCTCCTGCAGGTAAGCCAACCCATCGACCATTTCGCGCGCACGAGCAAAAAGTTCAAACAAAAGGTAGTGCTCTTTCACCGCTCTTTTGCCGAGCCCATGGTTCTGCAGACGAGTGGCTACGCGATTTTTGCCGAAGCCCTTGGCCGCTTGGCGGTCACGTTTTCGGCCAATCAGCTGCAGGTGGAGCATCGTTACTTTGCGGGCTCCGCTCCGGACCCGAAAGATTGGAGCAAGCTCACGGTGCGCCAGTCCGCCGAGGATTTTCACCGTATTGTGCAGCTACTGAAACCTTTATATGCCGGCCGCTGGGTGAATACGGGATCTAGTAAGGGTGGAATGACCTCGGTCTTCCATCGGCATTTTTATCCGGACGATCTAGACGGCACCGTGGCCGATGTGGCCCCCTTTTCGGTGACGACCGCTGATCCTCGGTACATAGATTTTATGGAGAAAGTGGGCGGAGAAAAATATGCCGAATGCCGGCAACGGCTGGACGCCGTTCAGGCCACCCTGCTCCGGCGGCGGGCGGAGATTGTTCCTAGCCTGCAGGGCGACTACAGCATGATGGGTGGGGCCGATGTGGCGTTTGAAAGTGCCGTGATCGAGCTTCCGTTTGTGTTTTGGCAGTATGGAAATCCTCAGGGCTGGGGGCCGGGCTGCTTGTCGTTCCCCAGGGCCGACGATTCCGCCCTCGAGCTTCGTGCATTCCTGGATAGCGTGAATAGTCCGGGCAGCTACACCAACAGCCGCTTAACCATGTTCCAACCTTATTATTTTCAATCGGCGGTGGAGCTAGGCAACCCGGGAGCCAAACTCTCTCACTTGCGCGAGCTGATGAAGTTCCCCTATGTGATAGATCCCTTGCTGCCCAAGGGCGTGGAGGCAAAATACTCCGACCTTACGGTTCGGAGTGTGCGTGCCTGGGCGGCCAACCAAGCCAAAAAGGTAATTTTTGTGTATGGTGAATACGATCCCTGGACGGCGGGAGCGTTTCCTTTACTAAAAGGCAATGCCGACAATCACCAGTTCATCGTTTCCGGCGCAAACCACTTGGCCACGATCTTTATGCTTCAGGAACGAGAGCAAAAGGAAGCGATCGCGATTCTGGAGCGCTGGTTTGGCAAAGCGGCAAGTTCCAGGGCCTTGGACGCCCTCGCCACCGGAGAGCCACTGCTCGAAGAGCTAGAGTTTGAGGCCTTAAAAAAAGCCCGTCTGCCTTAGCGGAGATGGGTCGCAAGCTCCTGACAAGGGTTGCGCCTGTGGCCACGATTGCTTGCGGGGGCTGTAATGAGCGTGATTTTGACAGCGGCTTGCATAGACCCTCTTCATTGCTACCAAACAGCAGAAATCATTGATGCTGCAAATAGATTTTGGTTGACGGACCTCGACGAGAAAACAAAAAGTTACGCGCTCCGGCTTTTCCAGGGCGCAGAGATCCGCCAGCGCTACTCGGCACTCCCGTTAGAAGTAGTCTTCCGGAAGCTGAGCTTTCAGGAGAAAAATAATTTATACATTGAAGCCGCAAAAGAAATGGCGGAGCGCGCCCTCCGCTCGGCCCTTGAAAAGGCCCGTTTGGCCCCAAAGCAACTCGACTACCTGATCACCACGAGTTGCACGGGTTTTATGATTCCTTCGGTGGATGCCTATTTGGTAGATCGCCTGGGTTTGCGCCAAGATGTGGTGCGGATTCCGATCACAGAAATGGGCTGTGCGGGAGGTAGTTCCGGGCTCACCTACGCACATCGCCTCTTGCGTGGCCACCCCGGCGGGCATGCCGCTGTGGTGGCCGTGGAGGTTCCGAGCATCACCTTCCAGCGCGACGATCTTTCCGTCGAGAATTTGGTCAGCACTGCAATCTTTGCCGATGGAGCCGCTGCCGTCCTTTTGCGGGCGGAGGGCGAGGGCTTAAGGATTCTCGATACCGAGATGTATCATTTCCCTCAGTCCACGCATCTCATGGGGTATGAGCTGCGTGACTCCGGCCTCAAAATCATTCTTGATCGGGAGGTGCCTGCGGCCATTTCCTCGCACTTTGACCGGTATTTCTATCCCCTCTTGGAGCGCCAGCAGCTCACGGTGGCTGATGTGGAGCATTTTCTTTTTCACCCTGGGGGAAAGAAAATCCTGAGCGCCGTGGAAGGTTTATTGGGGAAACACGGAAAAAATCTGCGATTTTCCCGCAAAGTGCTCACAGAGAGAGGAAATCTTTCTAGTGCCACGGTGCTCTACGTATTGAACCAAGCCATGCAGGAGGCAAGGACGGGTGAGTATGGGTATATGCTCGCCTTTGGCCCTGGTTTCACCGCCCAGAGCCTGCTCTTGCAGTGGTAAGTTTAAGTAGGGATAAGAGATTGACAAGCCGCATTTTTGAGAATAATTCTCAAAGAACTGGGATTTCCAAAATCATGCAACTTTCCTTTCCACAGAAACCTTCTTCGGCCTTTAGCTTCTCATTGGGAGCGCACTTAGCTTTTTTCCTATTGCTCGTGGTGGTTTCTAGGACCGCCATCCTGGCCCCGAAGGGTGTTTTTCGTATTGGTTCTGCCTCCATCGCCGAGGTTACCCTGGTGAGCTCTGAAAGGGCCGCTCCTGCGCCTGCTTTGGTGAAGGCAGAGTCTGAGATGGCTTTACCGAAGGCTTTTGCCACAGCTGAGCAGGCGCATCCAGAAGCCAGCCAGCTTGGCTTTGAGAAGGGCCGCAGCGAAGCCGGCCCGCTCGGCCATCCCGAAGGCGTGGATGCCGATGCCTTTGAGCGCTATCGTTATGAATTGCGCGTGCTCATCGATAGGCGCAAAGTCTATCCACCTACCTCGAAGCGATTGCGGGAGTCGGGCAAGGTGACCGTGCGTTTTTATATTCAGGAAGATGGACGCATTTCGGACGTGGCTTTGCTCAGTCCGAGTAGTTATCCACGACTCAACGAGGCCGCCGTGCAGGTGATCTCTAGCATTGAAAAATACCGACCGCCGCCAACTTCCACGGGCACGGGCGGACGGTTCGTGGAGATCCCGATCAACTACCAATAGACCTTTTTTTGAGACGACTTCTAGGTGCCAAACAGGAGCGAGCGGCCCCGTTGCGACTGGCGGGAATCCTTGGGTAGGTGCACGTAAAAGGTGGTTCCTTCTGTTTGTGAGCTCGTCACTTCCACGCGACCTCCATGAGCGGCCACAATCCCTTGGACCAGCGCTAAACCAATGCCCCAGCCGCGTTTTATGGCCGATTGCGATTCGTGGGTGCGATGAAACAAACTAAAAATAGTTTTTTGTTCTTCGGGGGGAATATAGCTACCGAAATTATGCACGCTAAGTCGGATGCCGTTTCTGTCTAGAGTTTCTTCCAAGGTGACGGTGATTTTTTGGCTGCCATCGCCATATTTCAGGGCATTACCGCAGAGATTTTCTAAAACTCGTTTTATCTCGTCATTGCTCCAGAATCCATAGAGGCTTCCCGTGGAGCGCAGGTAGAAGTGATCGCCATGGGCTGTCTTCAGCTCTTCTAGGGTTTGGTGAACGAGGCTATCCATATCCATCTCTTCGATGAGTAGGCTGATTTTCTCTCCGGAGCCAATTTTGTTGGCATCCAAAAGGTCGCGGATCATTCGATCTGCGCGGTCCATGCTCGCCATCACTTGTTTGAGGTATCTTTCTTTTCGTTCTTCCTGCAATTGCGGGTACATCAACATAAGTTGAGCGCTGCCTCGAGCTACGGCTAGAGGATTACGTAAGTCATGCGAGAGCGTGAATACCAATTGGTCACGAATTCTTCTTTCCTCTTCGAGGGTGGAAAGTAACTGCCGCTGCTGTTCGATATTGGTGGCTGTGCCAAACCACTGCACGATCCGGTGCTGCTCGTCGCGCAGAGGCAAGGCCCGGCACAAATGCCAGTGGTAGGAACCATCTATGCTTTTAAGGCGACAGTCCATATTGAATTCCTCCCCGGTGTTTAGGGAGTGCTGCCAGCGCTGCATGGCTTCGTCTTTTTCCTCGGGATGTGCGGCGGTCATCCAATCTGGGATTTTATTCGTGTTGATCACGGGACCAAGGTACTCACCGGCGCGGCGGTTGCTAAACGCGTATTGGCCCTTAGGATCGCTTGTCCAAACGAGCTGGGGAATGAAATCAGCAATCTGACGTAGGCGCTGCTCGCGTTCGCGGGCAAATCTGGCGCGTTCAAAGGAGATGGAGGCCACGAGCAGAGTGGCCACCGAATAGATTCCTAGGAAAAGCTGGATGAGCAGGAGGTCGGCGAAGGCATTTCCCCGGGCAAACACACCGAGCTTGAGCAAGAGGCCAGTGATGGCCAGGCCCGAAAGTAGGAGCAGGAAAGAGCTGACCGTGCGCAGATTGAATCGCAGGGCTAGCCAAAAAAGATAGGGCAGGATGTAGGAAGAGTGGGCAAAAAAACCTTTCTGCCCAGGATCAACAAAAAATATTAAGCAGGCAACCAGCAGGAATGAGGTCAAAAGCAGTAGCCACTCCACCATCTTTTTCCCTTCCGGCATCAAGCGCCATCCGGCAAAGGTGGTGAGGACAAAAGATCCTAGGATAAAAAGGCTGATGCTATGGCTAACAAACCAGCCGAGCCAAAGGCCTGGAAGGTTGGACCAGGGCGAGAATCCGGCAAAGCTTAAGCTTAGGGCGGCGAGTGTTCCGGTGAACACGGAAGAACTGAAGATGGAGATCACCAGAAAAGTGACGTCGCGTGGCCGTTCAAGGGAGAAACGAAAACTGGGCACAGATTTCAACAAAAAAACCGGCAGAGTGACTTGCATGGAGTGTAAGGCGGAGAACAAGAGTGCAATAGGAGCGCTGGTGCCATGCTTGAGATTGGCGATAAAAGTGGCAAGGGCAATTCCCACCCAAAGCCAAGAGCCAAAGAAAAAAACGGCGCCGAAAGCAATGCCGCTTGGGATCCAAAAGAGGGCAAGGTCGCCAGCTTCTGTGCCTCGTAAAAGGGAGACGCGTGCTGTGGCGTAGTACATCAGCACAAAGGCCAATAAGAGGCTGATTCTTTGCAAACGCGAAAGCTCCAAAGCCTCTATTTTAGGATTGGCCGACATATGAAAAACATCTCCAGAATATTCTGTGTAGTGCGTAAAACCTTCTTTGTAAATGTCTAGAATCGATCGGACTAAAAATCATTAGATCATGAGGTATGTGTGAAACAGTTTAATGATCGCTTCGTCGATATTTCTTATTTTTGTAAAGATTTGGCGCTAATTGCCCGGACAAAAATGTTACGAGCCGCTGCCGTTTTTGGAAAAAATTATATTTAGTACTCCGGCCAGCAAAGCGTTCTGAGCGGATGCGGCTAACCGTTCGCGGTTTAGCGGCACGCTGTTGGCGGATGGCCGTTGCGGTGATGCAGCTGGCGGTGAACGGGGCGAGGTGAGCTGCGGGGGGCTGCTACCGGACTTTCCCCCTATATTTTTGGTCTTTCTTGGACGAAAACCTTTACAAACATGGCCGTTCGCGAGAAGTACGAAGGCACTCCTGATTTCAGGGCACTTAGCTCAGTTGGTAGAGCACTACCATCACACGGTAGGGGTCACAGGTTCAAGTCCTGTAGTGCCCACCAAATAAAAAGCCCCGCGAATGCGGGGTTTTTTATTTGGTGGGTTTAAGATCGGACTTGAAGCGAGAGAGCGACCTGCGGGGAGTCGCGATAGCGACTTCGCGCAGGGAAGAAAGCCTGGAGGGCTTTCTTAGCGAACGAGGTGCCGAGGCGGAGGAGGAGCGGAAGCGACGACGAGCGCTTCGGCAAGTCCTGTAG
>JAKFYM010000252.1 GCA_021730855.1 Bdellovibrionales bacterium | reverse complement strand
CCGCAGAGTAAATGCCGAAGACTCTAGATTATCTATCCTCCTAGAAAAGGAAGGAAGAGCAGCTCTTGAGCGCGTCAAAGAACTCCTCTCGCACTCCCATCCCGGAGCGAGCTGGGCGGAGATCGTGACCTTCTTAGCCCTAGACTACGTAAAGAAAAAAGACCCTCTTGTGCGAAGCAAAACCGATGCGGAGAAAAAATCCAAAGCCGCCGTGAAGAGGCAAGCCCTGCAGAGAGCCGAGGGGCAGTGTGAGTACATCAACCCCGAAACCAACGAAAGATGCCGCAGCCGCTATCGCGTGCAAACAGACCACATCATTCCTCTCGCCCGAGGAGGAACTGACAATCTAGAAAACCTAAGATGCCTCTGCCAGCCCCACAATCTCCTCGAAGCCAGAAGAATCCTCGGCAAAGAAACCATGGATCCCTATTGGCCGAAGCATTGAGGGCGCTCAAAAAAATCTTTCCCCTCGCACGGCCCGGGCGCCCGGCCATGCCCCCGCTCGCCCTGCGTGCCGGCCTTCGCCCTCTAGTCGTGAGCCTTCGTGCGCCTCTCCTAGCCACTCCACCCTCCCCAACGCTCCGCGCTTCTGCACCTCGGCTTTTGCCCCCACTTTCTCCGTGCTAAAGAGCTCAAGGGGGGAATCTATGGGGAAAATCACGTCTATTATACTGGCCTTTGCTATTTCAGGAGCGGCCCAGGCCACGGAACTAAAACCCGCAGGCAATGCCGAGGCGGCGGCTCTTTTTGCAAAATACCAGGCAGAGACCAAGGGCTGTGACCGCAGCTTGCCCGGCAAGCGCGTCTTGCTCACGGGCTTTGGTTTGTTCTCCGGTCTTTCGCTCAATTCCGCGGGTGCCGTAGTGGCCAATATCGCCGACCCTGCGATCTGGCCCGCCGCAGTGGCCGCAAACGAACTGGTCCAACTCCAGCAGCACAACCTCCACGATGGAAAATTCCTCACCGACCGAGGCGCGCAACTGCTCCAGAGGAATCTCACTCTTGGCGGCGAGGAGCTCAATCTGTGCATGCTCGTGCTCGATGTGCTCTGGGACACGGCAGGGGCGATCGTAGCCTTCGAGATGGATCGTTTTCAGCCCGAGCGGGTGCTGATGCTTGGGGGCGGCGGCGGACCCTTTCTCGAGGGAGGGGCCCTGAACGAGGCCCAATATATTGAAGGGTACTATGCCGATGGCAAGCCAGCCCGGCAGAATATGCCCGTGAGTCCGCGCACGCTTCCAAGCGTGACCGCTAGGGAGCTGCCGATGCTGTGGAACAATAAACAAATCTTGGCGGACGTGGAGCCCCTGCTCCACACGGCCACCTTACATTTAGTGGCCGTTCCCGGCGCGCGCCCGACCAACGCCTACCTCTGCAACCATGTGAGTTTTGTGGCCCTGGCGGCAGCCAAGGGGGAGCGGATCGAGCTTGCGGGCGGGTTGATTCAGCTAGAGCCGCAGATTCGCTCGAACCCACGCGTGGGATTCTTTCACCTGCCCTGGGGGCTCACCCTAAAACAAGACACCATGGAAGCCTGGGGCTCGCTCGTGCTCTCGGTGCTGCATTTTATGGCGCGCTAGGCGCGCTGTTGTTGGCCTTTAGCGGGCCTTTGCTTTTTTCTCGGCCTCGCGCACGGCCTGACGGTAGCGGGAATCTAGCTTCTGGTAAGTGGTCTCTTGGGTGTCGAGCGTCTTTTTCCACTTATTCAGTGCTTGCTGGTTCTCGAGGCGGAGCTTCTGCTGGGCCTCGCGCTGTTTCTCGAGGTCGAGGATATCCTTGTCCACCTCATTGAGCTCGGCCTGGATATGGTCGCGGTTCTTCTGCCAGCTGCCCGTGCGGCCGTTCATCTTGGAGAGATTGTCCTCGGAAATATCGATGCTCTCTTCTAGGGCTTTTTTTGCGGCGTTGAGGGCATCGAGCTTTTTCTCCACCATCTGGATGTCACGCACGACGAGGTCCAGTTCCTGGCGGTCTTTGAGCAGGCTGCGCTCGAATTCCTTACGCGCAGAGCCGGTGGCGGATAGCTTTTGCGCGTAGTCGTTGAAGGTTTCTTTGGCTTCGCGCTGCTCTTCCAGTTTTTTGTTTAGATCGGTCTCGAGCTCCTGGAGGTTCTCTTTGAGTTTGTGGTCGTTCTCTTCGAGCTCGACAATCTGTTTGCGGGCGGTCTCTACCTTTTTTTGCGCGTCCTCGAGATTGGCTTTAATTTCGTCCAGCACCACCTCGGCCTGGGCCGGAAGGGCAAGCAAGAGGAGCAAGAGCGTTTTCCTGATCATGAGAGACTCCTAAAGATGGTCCAGGTACGGGCTCATGGCCGGGCTTATCCACGGCTGCGCACCCACAAACTTATTATCTATGATCCCCTGGCTATTGATAAGGAATGTTTCGGGAAATTTGTTGGAGGCATAACGATCGGCGATCTCGGATTCTGGATCGAGAAGTAAAATCGTCCGGTCCTTGATGGACGCGAGCGCGGGGTACTGCAGGAAAAATTTTTCGATCGTGGCCCAGGAATCATCAATCGCCACGGTCACAAACACAATGTCCTTTCGTTTCTCCACCAGTTGGAGGATTTCCGGAAGCTCCAATAAGCAGGGACCACACCACGTGGCCCAGAAATGGAGCACGATCGGCTTGCCCGCATGGCTCTGGAGTTGAAACGCCTGCTTGGACCATACACGGTTCCCGGGAACGGAAAAATCCGGTGCCGGGGTGCCCACACGGATCGGAGTCACGGTAACGGGAGGCTTGACCGCTTCCGTCAACAGGTCCGCTCCGCCTTTTTCCCAAAAAAGATAGAGAACGGCACCGAGTAAAAGGAAGATTCCGAGCGTAAGATATGGAAATAAATTATGTTTTTTCATTTTCCCCAAAATGCCTGTGGCATTCTCTCGGCTTTCCGTTTGGCCCGTTCTAGTATAATTTAATAGAACAGGGTTTTGCGTCACATCATGTCATCTCTCTAGGAAACTACCATAGAGACCGATAGGACATGAAGACGAGGGTAATAGGGTAATAAAATAATGGTTCAGTCGCTTCGTAAAGCTATGCAAAAACGTGGGATGAGGTCTCGTGAGGCCTTATTGCAACGTTTAGAAGGCGAGCTGGATTCCCTTTTCGATTTCATTCATCAAGTATTTGCCGACAATACCGTGGCCATCGAAGTGCTGCAGGCAGTGTTGCGCAAGGCCACGCGCCGTTCCAAACAGGAACGTTATGAGCGCTACCTTCGCCTCTGGGCTTTCCGCATCACCGTAGAAACCATCCGCCGCGTCTATCCCAAATATATGGGCGAGCAAATGACCGGACAAAAGACTTCTTTCGAATACCTGGCCCTGGAAGAGAAGCTCGCGCTTTTCCTCTTCGATCGCGCCGGACTCAATCAGGAAGAAGTGGCCAGCGTGCTGCAGATCCCGGTGGGCCGCGTGGGCAGCTCTCTTACCTACGCTCGCGAAAAAGTGGCCCAGAAGGAATTTGGCTGGAGCCCCGCCGATATGCTTTCGCTCCGGGAGCGCGTAAATTTTCAGATGGGGCTTTGCTCCGCAAGCACTCTCGAGTCGGACTACGCTCAGTCCATGGCCGAGGCGCGCCAATGGGTGGCCAAGCTTCCCACACGCTACTTCTCGGAAATCGAAAGTTCGATCCGCACTACCCAGCTCTTGCCCCTCCTCAGCCGCACGGAATCTGTGCGCTGGAAGGACATTTCTTGGCAATATAAATTAGGTTTAGAAGCCTCGATGCTCGGAATGGTGGGCCTCTTGGCGGTGGTGGTGTTGCCCTGGCTCTTCACCCAAGTGAACGCAGACGCTTTTGTGGAAGGCCGCTTTGCCGATGTATTTGAGCATAGCGAGCCGATGGCGGAAGCGCCGGTACTGGAAGAGATCACGGCGGACCGTTTGCTTGCCTCCAGCGAGGCCGCGGTGGACGAAGATGGCGGCGTGGCCGAAACGGATGAATTTGCCGGCATGGAATTTCCTTCGGGAGATACCTATGAGACGGGCTCCGCTCCCTTGGCTCCTTCGCGTCAGGCCGCGGCGGTGTACCGCTTGATCGTGCAGAGCCCCAGCCCGCAGGACCTGATCCCGCAGGTGCGTTCGCTCTTCGCGCAGAAGAACGTGCGCGAGCGCGAGAGCTCGGGACGGGTGATGCCGGGCGGAGTGTACTTCGACGGAATCACCAGCCTCGGCGCATATCCCGAATTATTGAAAGACATCCAGAAGCTTGGGCAAACCAAGACGTATTCCCATCCCGGACAGAACCGCAACCCCAACGAACGGGCGCGCGTGATCGTCTGGGTTCAGCAAATTTAATTTATTTTGTTTATCTAGGGGCTTTGGTGGCCGCGGCGGACGGGGGCCAGATTGCGTCTAGGTAGGCGTCGAAGGATGGGATGTCGATCGTGACAGTCACGGAAATGGGCGGAGCTTCGGGAGAAGCTGGAGACGCTTGGTCTGCCTGTCTTTGACGATTTTCGGCCGCATCCTCAATGTCTTTGTTGATTTGGGTGACGATATTGGCGGCAATGACATTAGGATCATCACTCGTTTCTCCAGATCTGGGCATGCCCAGCGCTAGTTCTGTAAATCCATATTTTTTATCTATGTCTGTTGGAGACGCAGGCTGCCTGCTTGGCTGGAGGAGGGTTTGGTCTAGCAATTGATTTTCGGATTTCACTGCTTCCCTCACGACTGCGTTGTTAGCCAGCTGAGTATCCCTTTGAAGTGTCTCTTGGCTCACAGAAGGAGTGGGGAGCGAATAGGTTGCTTCTCCTTCACCCGCTACCACTGCCTCTCGATAGCGGTAGCCCTCGCCCGAGGTTTGCGTGTAGGCATTGATAAAGGCCCGATAGTCTCGCAAGAATTCAGGGCCGAGAATCTCTTTATCCCGAGCTGCTTTTAGATTGAGTACGCTTGCTGGGTCGAGGGTGAAGGTCTCCACTTTGCTTTCTCCGGCCTGCACTCCTTGGCCTTCCGCAAAGACAGCCTCTGGAACAGATTTCATTTGTTCTCTACTAAGATTGTTTTGCAGCACCATGGAACGCGCATGGCGGGCAGTATTGTAATGCATCAAGGCGGCAAGGATGAGGCGCCGCTTTTGGGGGTCACAAGCCGTTCCTGCTTCCGTTTCAATACAGTCTTTCACGGCTTCGGCCAAGGTTTCGCGGAGGCTTAAGGCCTGTGTTCCGTCTTCGTTTATCACGCCAGGCGTGTTTAGGCCTTGCCCCATAAAACTGTATTTTTGCATATACCAAGCGGCATAGGTGCTTTGCTGTGCAGCCATGGAGTAGGCATCATTCTGATTGATACACCTATCCCCCTCACAGGGGTTCGCAAAAGGCTTGGTCACGAGCTCGGGCGTGGCTGAGGGAGCTGCTGGCGCGGTGGGCGCGCGGCTGGCGGCGGTCACCTCTGCTTGGGCGAGGGCCGGCGCGAACGCAGCGAGCGTGAGGATCCAAAATCCTCCCAAAGCCCAGTTTTTGCGGTTTGGCGCGACCATCTCTCTATTCTACCTCTAGCTAAGAGCAAGCAAAACGGGAGCCAAAGATTATCCTGCCCAGGCAGGGAAAGAGGGGCTTCCCAGGCGAAGGGGGCTGTCTAAAGTCTAGACAGGGCCTGAAAAATCGACAGCTTACCGACCGCTTTGGTCGGTTGGGGCGCCCGAAGTAATAAAAACTATTTACGTGCCTTGGGGTCGAGCTGGCGCCTCAGGCCCTCGCCGAGTAAGTGGAAGGCCAGCACCGTGCCCATGATGGCGAGGCCCGGAAAGGTGGCCACGTGCGGGGCTTCGAGCAGCACGTCTTTGCCGAAGCTCAGGAGCGAGCCCCAACTCGGGGTGCCCGGGGGCACGCCGATGCCGAGGAAAGAAAGGCTGGCCTCGGCGAGGATGGTGCCGGCCAGGCCGAAGGTGGCGGCCACGAGCACGGGGGAGAGGATGTTGGGCCAGAGGTGGAAGAGGAAGAGGCGGCGGTCGCTCACGCCCAGGCTGCGCGCGGCTTCCACATACTCGAGATGGCGGATCGCCTGGATCTCGCCGCGCACGAGGCGGGCATAACCCGCCCAGCCCGTGAGCGAAAGGCAGAGGATGAGGTTGCCCTTGCTCGGGCCCAGCATGCTGGCCAGGGCGATGGCGAGGATGATGCCGGGGAAGGCGAAGATCACGTCGAGGAAACGCATCAGCACTCCGTCGCGCCAGCCGCCGTAGTAGCCGGCGATGGTGCCGAGCAGGAGGCCCACCAGCACGGAAATTCCGGTGACGGCAAAACCCACCTCGAGCGAGATGCGGGTGCCGTAGATCAGGATCGAAAGGATGTCGCTGCCATTGGCATCGCAGCCGAGCAGGTGCGCGCCCTGGGGCAGGCAAAGCTCTTCGGGCAGCGCGATGGCCAAAGGATCATAGGGCGCGAGCCAGGGCGATAGGACCGCGACCACCGTGATCATGCCCACGGCCGCTCCGCCGATTCTTAGTCCCCAATTTTTCATTTGAGCTCCACCCGAGGATTCACGAGGGCGTAGCCGATGTCGGCCAGCGTATTGGCCAGCACATAGGTGGTGGCGATCACGAGCACGCAGCCCTGCACTAGCGGAAAATCCCGTGATTGGATGCCGCGGTAGACGAGCTCGCCGATGCCGGGCCAGTCGAAAATGGTCTCGGTGATCACGGTGCCCGCGAGCAGGCCTCCCAGCTGGAGGCCAAGGATGGTGATCACCGGAATCAGCGCATTCTTGAGCGCATGCTTGAAGTGCACGGCCGCCCAGCCCAGGCCCTTGCTCTTGGCGGTGGTGATATAGTCCTGCGTGAGCACATCGGCCATCATCGCGCGGGTCATGCGGCAGAGCACGGCGGAGAGGCTCAGGCCCAAGGTGAGCGAGGGGAGCACATAGCTGCTTAGGCCCTCCTGCTCGGAGACGGGGAACCAGCCGAGATGCACGGAGAAGAAAAGCATTAGCAGCGGCCCCAACCAGAAGCTCGGTAGCGAGACGCCCAATACGGAATAAAACAAAACAAATTTATCAAAGAGGCTGCCGCGAAAAGTGGCGCCGAGAATGCCAAGGGGAATGGCGATGCAGATCGCCCAGGCAATGGCGGCGGCGGCGAGCAGGATGGTGGAGGGAAGGCGCTCGGCGATCAGCGTGAGCACGGGCTTTTTCGAGAAAAAGGATTCGCCCAAATCCCCGCGCAGCACGGATTTCCAGAAGATGGCGTATTGCGTGCCGAGCGGGCGGTCGAGGTGGAGGCTCGCGCGCAAATTTTCTTTGTTGGTGGCAAGGGCGCTCTCGCCGAGCATGATTTCCACGGGATCGCCCGGCACTAGATGCAGGAGCAGGAAAACCAAGGTGCCCACGCCCCAGAGCACCGGGATCAGCTGGAAGAACCTGCGCGTGAGGAAGGGCAACATCTCAGGGAGTGCCAAAAGCCTTTTTGGCTTCATTTTCCGTGCTTAGCAGAAGCCGCGCCTGGCTCACGGGCAAGAGCACCTCGCACAGCTTGCCCGCGGAGGTGATCCACCACTCTCCGGGCGTGCCATCGAGGCTGATCTCTATTTTGCGGCAGGTCTCTTTGCCAACTTTTTTGGTCACGGCCTGGGGCTGGGCCTTGCCGTCACGCGCGTCGAACTTTCCGTCACGAGGATCTTCCACCACGGCCAGGAAGGTATAGGGCCCTTTGTTCGGCTCTTTTTTGGCAAGCCAATAGGGAAGGAAGTTCGAAAGGACCATATTCGGCGCAAGGTCCGCGGCGGCCTTGATGTCTTTGCCTTTGGGCTGCACGGGCTTGAAGGTCATCAGGAGTTCGCTGCCCTTGGCGCGGCCGTCGATGCGGTAGGTCTGGCCGGAGCCCTTGCGTTCCGAGAAAAAAGCCACGGGGCCTAGGGCCGCATTGTCGTGCACCACCGAGCCGATATAGGTCTCGCTGAGGCCGCCCTCTTTTTCGGTCCAGCGCTGGGTGATGGCGAGCTGTTTATCCTTGCCGCGCTTCTCGGCTGTTTCTTCGTAGTAGCCGATCATCTCGCCGCCCATCGAGTAGACATACCATTCCTTCCAGAGGGCTTCTGTTTTTTCTGTCTTGGCGGGTTCTGTCTTCGCCAATGCGGGGGAACAAAAGATAAGCGCGAGCAAAAAAAACTTCATGTGGACTCCTGCGACTGCCAGTTTTTACGATGTTGTAGCACGAAGGTGACAAGCGCGCCCGCGAGAAAGATCAGCCAGTTCAGGTAGATCCAGATCAGGAAAACGGGAAGCACCGCGAGGCTGCCGTAGATCTTGTTGTAGAAAAGTGCTTTCGCGATGTAGTAGGTGTAGCCCCATTTTGCCAGCTCGCAAGTGAGCGCCACCATCAGCGCTGAAAGCAGCGCCCATTTCCAATTTACTTTTTTATTGGGGAAGATTTTGTAGATGAAACAAACAAAAAGAGTATTGATGAGGATCACGCCGAGATTTGCCTTCACGGCCATGTGCGGGAAGTATTTCATCACGATTGTGGTGGTGGCGAGCGAAAGTGACACGGAAACAGGGCCGAGGAAGAGAATTAAATTATAAATAAGTACTCGTTTCCAAAGTTTTTTCTTCCGGCGGATCGACCAAATACGATTAATTGAGTCTTCTATGTTGGAGAGGAGCAAAAGCGCGATCACCAGGAGCGCCGCGAAGCCAATATAGCCCACCGTTTTGAACTGCACCTTGCGCAGGAAATTGTCCATGTACTGTCCAACCACATTACCCGCGCCGGCCGTAAGGTGGCGGAACAAGAGCATTTTGAAGTCGATGCTAAGCTTCTTCACGTCGATGATTAACGAGAAGACGGAGAGGCAAACGGCGAGCAACGGAATGAGGCTGAGAATGAAGGTGTAAGTGAGCGCCGCCGCTCGCATGGAGATCTGGTGACGGCTCCAAAGGCGGCCATATATGCGAAATAACTTGATCAAAACTCGACCCCTACACGATTTGCTGTTTAGGACTTTGCCTTTCGTGGATTGAATCAATTGTAGCCTCGAATTAAAATTATTCTATGATAAATTTCGCCTACATTGCGCTCGCGATCGCGGTCTACTTCATGGTTCGCACCGTTTTCTCGGACGAGGAAAAACGTAGTGCCGGAAGAGCGCTCGGAAACTACCGCGAGAACGCTCCGGATGCCGGCAACATCATCCTGAAATATTCGCGCCCATTTTTCTCGCGCTATTTTGTGCCCACGGTGGAGGGCTTGAAAATTGACGACACCCGCAAGGTGCTGAAGCGCAAGCTGGCCTCGGCCGGCCTCACCGAGGCGCTCACTCCCGACGAGCTGTACAGCTTTAAACTTTTTTTGATTATAGGATTCCCCCTGGGTTTGATTTTCATCAAATTCGCCTGGGACATTGACGTGCCTTTCTATGCCGTGCCGATCTCGATGGTGATTGGGTACTTTTATCCGGATCGCATCTGGCTCAGCTCGGTGATCAAGAACCGCCAGGAAGAGGTGCGCCGCGCGATGCCCTTCGTGGTGGACCTGCTCGCGCTCTCCACCGAGGCCGGCCTCGACTTCATGGGCGCCATCGCCAAGGTGACGGAGAAGGCCAAGCCCAGCCCGGTGGTGCAGGAAATGGACATGATGCTCAAAGAAATCAAAGTGGGATCCTCGCGGGCCGAGGCGATGCGCAATATGGCCTGGAGGATCGACATGATGGAGATCAACTCCTTCGTGGCCGTGCTGATCAGCGCCGATGAAATGGGAGCCAGCATCGGAAAAATCCTGCGCCAGCAGAGCGAGCAGATCCGGCACGAGCGTTTCATCCGCGCGGAAAAAGCCGGAGCCAAGGCCTCGCAGGCCGTGCTGCTGCCGATGATGCTTTTCATCATCCCTGCGGTTTTTATCATCATCTTCGGCCCTTTTATTTTGGGCATGAAGGGCAGTGGGGCGGATTTCTAAGCGAGGCAGGGCGATGAGGGTTCTCCGTAAGGACGGGAGTGTGTTGGTGCAGAAGGTGACAGTGGCAGATTCCATCTGGACGCGGATGCGTGGCCTGCTTGGCCGCGATACGCTTGCCTTGCAAGAGGCGCTCTGGATCACGCCCTGCACTTCCATCCACACCTTCTTCATGCGTTTTCCGATCGACGTGGCCTTTCTCGATGGCCAAGGACGGGTGATTGCTTTCTACCCCGCCTTACGCCCTTGGCGCCTGAGTGGAATTCACCTGCGCGCGGCGGGTGTGCTCGAGGCCGCGGCGGGCGCTTTGCAAAAGGCCGGCGTGCACGAGGGGGAGGAACTATGCCTTTCTTCTTAAAAATTCTCGCCGCCCCCGATAATAAATCCGTGGGTGTGAAGATTCCTCTTCAGGAAGGGCAGAATGTGACGGGGCGCGTGTCCCCTCCCTGCGATGTCGTGCTCGAGGGCGTTAAGGTATCGAAGCGTCACTGCACTTTTCTCGTGAGCAAAAATTCCCTTTCGGTGACCGACACCCACTCCTCTAACGGAGTCTTCGTCAACGGCGCCAAAGTGAGCAGCACAAAACTAAAAGAGCGCGATCGCTTGGTGATCGGGGACTATATCCTAGAAGTGACGGTGAAGTGATGAGCGTACGCATAGTGTTTGTGTCCGGCCCGAACCGCGGTGCCACCTATTTTCTGGAAGAGGGAGAAACTTCCTTTGGCCGCACGCCCGAGAACACGGTGGTGCTTGCCAGTCCGCAAGTTTCTAAACGCCACTGCGCGCTTGTCTGCCATAGCGGCAAGGTGGAGATGCGCGATCTGGGCTCGAGCAATGGCACCTTCGTGAACGGGGTCTTAAGCAAAAAACGTTTGTTGCAGAATAAGGATCGTGTGTCCCTGGGCCCCTTCGTGCTTGAGGTGGTCATGCCCGAGCTGCCCGTGCCTCGCGATGCCTTCGCGCATCTACATGCCAGTCAGGGACCGGGCACGGCCCATGTGTCGCCGATCTCGATCGATCCGGGTAGCTTCAAGGTGGAGCAGGAGCCCACGAGCCTGATCGGGAAATACAAAAAGAAATTCGACGATCTCGTGATGCCGGTGGTTTACGATTTCTACGAGCGCACCGATTACCCCACCTTGCTCACCATCATCTTTGGAATCTTCGTGCTCCTGAACCTGGGGTTCACCGTCTATCCGGTTTTGCAGCGCAGCCGCGAAGAGGTGGTGCGCCAGGCGGAGCACCAGGCGCTCTATATCTCCAACCAGGTGGCCTACCTCAATCGCCAAGCAATCCTGGAAGGCAAAGAGGGCTCCTTAGTCACCGACTTTGCCGAGTCGGAAGTGAACGTGGACGACGTGACTCTTACCAATCTCGAAGGCCGCATCCTGGCGCCGGGCTCGCGCTTGAACGAGACTTTTGACAACTCTCATTTTCTCAAATACCGCGACCTGCTCCTGAAAAACCAGAGCGCCTGGGGCAAGCCGCGCACCATTCGCCTGGCCGACAAAGAGCAGATCATCGCTTTCACGCCCGTGATGGTGCTTTCCAAAACGAAAGGCATCAATGTGCCGGGGGCCATCTCCACGGTGATCTATTCCACAAAATCGATCGCACTCGACGCCGGCACGGTGGGCACCGTCTACCTCGAGGCGCTTTTTTGGTCGCTCCTCCTGGGGGCCGTTTTCCTCTACGTGGTCTTTCACCTCACCCACCGGCCGATCGAGAAGCTCTCCGACGATATGGACAAGGTATTGAAGGGCGAGGGCCATGCGGTCGAAAAGAAATATAAGAACGATGCGATCGACCAGCTGATCGATACCGTGAATGCCGCCCTCGGGCGCATCCCGCGTGCAGAGGGGCAATCGGGAGACATGAACGCCTCCGGGGGAGCGGAACAGGAGCGCATGATCATCGAC
This sequence comes from Bdellovibrionales bacterium, assembly GCA_021730855.1. Lineage (GTDB taxonomy): Bacteria > Bdellovibrionota > UBA1018 > CAIPTA01 > CAIPTA01 > JAKFYM01. The sequence continues at coordinate 4,670 of JAKFYM010000252.1, read as the reverse complement.
AATATGCTTCGCTCGATGGAGTTTTTTATGCAGAAGTCCAGCTCGCCCGCGATGCTGCTCGATGCGGAGATGCGCATCCGTTTCCTCAATGGTCCTTTTGAAGAGATGAGCGGCATCCGCAATGGCCAGGGCGAACTGATCGATACCGTGAGCCGCGACGAATCCTTCCCCTCTTTGCTGAAGGAGATGGCCGAAAACGCCAAATCTGCCGGAAACGAGGGCGTGCAGGAGGACTATGATTTCCCCGTGGGCCAACACCAGGTGAGCGTGATCGCCTTGCAGGGCGTGCCCGGCACCACCGATGCTTTTCTCTTCCTGTTTGAGAAGAAGGAGGGATAGATGCCGGCAGGGCCAGGCGCATTGCGATTCTCCAGGGGGCTGCCCGCCACGCGGCAGTTCGGGGAACGATTGCGCCTGCTGGTGGTGCAGGGGCCAGACAAGGGCACCTGTTTTTCTCTCCTCGGCGATCTTGTGTTTGTGGGGCGCGAGGGCTGCCAGGTGGTCCTGAATGACTCCAATATTTCGCGCAAACATGCCGAGATTGTCTGGAAGCTGGACCACTACCAGACGCGGGATCTCGGCAGCGCCAACGGCTTTCTCCACAACGGCCAGAAGACGAACGAAGCCAATCTTCAGCCGGGAGATTTGTTGATGATGGGGCTCACCGTGCTCGAGGTTTATCCTGCGGGCCAGGCGCGCAAGACCGAGCGCCCGCTCCTTCCGGGAGAAAAGCGGGCTGGACTAGGCAGCCCTGGGAAAGCCGCCGCGGATCCCAAACAAAAAGAAGTCGATAAAAAAAGAATGATCATCTATGTGGCGCTCTTTTTTGTGGGCGCCTCTCTGTATTTTTCGAGCGAGACAAGAACGGTGAAGGAGAATGCCAAGATCGAATCTGAAGAAGGCGGGCAACCGGCCCGGCCTAAGCTAAAAAAGACCGAGCTCGACAAGGCCCTGGCCGAATACGTTCCGGACTATGCGCTGGATACTCAGCAAAGAAAAGACGCGGAAGTCTTCTTTCGCAACGGAGTGCGCGAGCTGCAAAACAAGAATTATCGACGGGCCTTCACCGCCTTTGACACCGCTCTCACGGTGGACCCGAGCCATGATTTGGTAAAAATCTATCTTCGCAGCGCCAAAAAGGAGATGCTGGCGGAACTAAAGAGCACGGCGGCGGCGGCCCTGAGGGCCACCAAATCCCTGCGCTACAAAGAAGCCCGCATGCACTACCAAAATATTCTCCGTTACCTCGAGGGCGAGACGGGCGACAATAAATTTATGGAAAACGAAGCCAATAAGGAGATGCGGGATCTTCACGAGACCGCCAAAAAGGCTTTGGCTGAACTAGACAAGGAAGAGAAACGGTTCCGATGATTCGCATTTCGGTTTATTACGAAGAAAATTCCGTAAAGGAATTCGAGCAGGCCGATGGTGGCAAGGAAATCACCATTGGCCGCGCTCCGGGCTGTTCGATCCACCTCGACGAGGGCAGCGTGAGCCGCCTGCATGCCTTGATTCGTTTCCACAATGGTGGATGGTTGCTCGAGCGCAAAGCCAGTTTTGGGGCCGTGCTCCTGAATGGGCAGGAAGTGGAGAACGCTCCGCTCGAGGGCGGGGAGGAAATCACGGTTGGAAAATTCAGCCTGCGCGTGAACCTCGATTCCAGCCAACAGGCTTTGCGTCCGCAGATGACGGTGTCTTCTGGCATGAGCCAGGAAGACGATGGACGCACACGCCTGGTTTCCACCGGTGTAAATGCCCTGCTGCGCTTTGAGCCGGGCAGCGCCAATGTTTCGGAATTCCTGATGCAAAGTGACGTGGCCGTTTTTGGCCGCGGCAGCAACTGCGATGTGGTGCTGACCGAAAAAAAGGCGTCGCGCAAGCATGTGGAGATCCGCCGGCAGGGGATGTCTTTTTTCGTCAAGGACCTGAACAGCGCGAACGGCACCCTTCTCAATGGAAGTCCGGTGAACGAGGCGGAGCTCGTGGCCGGCGACGTGATCCAGATCGGCGAAGCCAAGATCCAGTTCAGCGTTGAGAACAAAGACTACTTTTCCGGCCAAGACAATTTCATGCCCGTGCCCGCGCATGCGCAGCAGCCTTCGGCCTATGACCAGAACATGCCCATGGAATCAAACTATGGGTACCAGCAGGGCGCGGACGCCTCGTTTGCCGCCCCGGGAGCACAGGCTCCCCAAGCCGCGCGGGAGCCCGAGCCCCAGAGCTTGGTAGGAAAATTCAAGAAATGGTACTCGAGCCTGCCCAAGGCCCAGCGCATGCGCTGGCTCACGATCTTGGTGGTGATCGCTCTGGTGGGCGCCGTGCTCGGCGGGCCCGATGAAGCGCCGAAACCCAAGCCCAAGACGACGTCCAACCAGAGCGCCTCCCGCACCTTCGACCAGCTCACCACGCAGAAGAAAAAATTCGTGGTCGAAAAATACGCCAACCTGCTCAAAGCCCACGATGTGCGGGATTTCGCCAAGATGATCGACAATACCAGCGAGATCCTCACCTACGTGGACGATTATAAAGACACCAAGGCCTACGAGAAGATCGCCAAACGCGGCCTCGAGGAGATTGAGGAAGAAAAATCCAGACGTGCGCTCGAAGAAAAACAAGCCGCCATCCGCCGTGAAGTGGCGGCGCTCGAGGAGAAGGGCAAGCCGGTCTTCGAGAAGGCCTACGAAGATCGCAAATTCCGCGCCGAGCTGGATGCCGTGATCCAGGAGATCTACGCCAAAGACCCGAACAACCAATTGGCTCTGCAGTGGAAGACCCGGATCAAACTAAAAGAAGAAGAGGAAAAGCGCGAGGCCGAGCTGGCGCGCCAAAAAGAGGAACAAAAAGCCAAAGCGGAGGCTGCCTTGCTCGCGGTGCGCGAGATTTTCCAGCAAGAGAAATACATCCTCGCCACGGCCGAGGCCGTGAAGCTGGATGATTCGGGCTGGACGGATCCCGACTACTTGGCCCGCGTGAGCGGCCTCAAGGAGGAGATCCGCCAGAAGCTGGAATCCGTGATCAGCCCGCTCCTGAAGGACGCGAGCTCACAGCGGCAGGAGGGGGGCGATTTGGTAAAAGCCAATGAGCTCTACAAACAGGTGTTGAAGGTGGACGCTTCCAACAAAGAAGCCAGAAGCGGGATCGATGCCATCCGGGAAACTCTCCACCTCCGTGCCAAAAGATTTTATGCCGAGGCGATCCTGGCCGAAAGCATCAGCGAGCTGGCCGAAGCTAAGGACAAATACGAAAAGTGCCTGCGCGTGGCGCCGGACGAGGATGTCTACAAACGCCGCTGCCGGAACAAGCTCTCGCGCTTTGAGGCTTTTAGCAGTGGTAGCAATTGAGGAAACGAAGATGAAACGCACTTTTGCCTACGGAGCGGCCACCACGCAGGGTCTCTGGCCCGTGCAGGAAGACGGTTTTTTCGCCGACCCCATTTCCGGCCGCTTTGCGGTGGCCGACGGATTCGGCGGCAGAGGCCAGGGCGACCATGCCGCTAAGATTTGTTTAGCAGAGGTGCGGGTGCGCGCAACCACCGAGAATTCCGACGGACTCTCTCCCTTGGCGGGCTGGCAGAACAGCCTCCTGCAAGAGGCCAATCGCAAACTGGTGGACTGGAACGAGAAGCGCGCGATCCCGGCCCGAGGCGGGGCTTCGGTGCTGCTAGCGAATGCCTCGGAGGGCGGCTTTGTCACGCTCACCGGCAGTGGCGCCTGCACGGCGCTCTTGCTCCGAGGCGGAAGAGTGCAACCCCTGCTGCTGGCGCAGGCCCATCCGCGCGCCGGAATGCAGGCCGCGCTCCTGCCTTTCCAAGCGCTGGGGCTCTCGCACGCCCTGCGGACCGAAACTCGTTTTTGCGCGCTGGAAGTGGGCGACATGCTTCTGCTCGTTTCGAGCGGGCTTGAGTGGGAGGGCGCCGCTTTTGCTTCCGACCTCGAATCCCTGCTCAGCGTGCACCTAGCGGGCAGCAATCTCAGTGGCCTCGCTTCGGGCCTGCTCGAGGCGGCTAGCCTGCAGGGGAATCCCTGGAATGCGACGGTGGTGGCAGTGGAGCGGACGGCGTGATTTTGGTCGCGCTACTTAGCTTTGGGCCGCCGTGATTTTCGCGAAAAATAAGCTTTCTTAGTCTTCTTAAGGGCTTAGCTACCAAGACCCACACTCTCGGGCGCACGATCTTTGGCAACAATTTCTTTGGGTTGGCCGCCGCATTCTTCCAGCCAGGCTTCAGCGGCTCCTTTTTAAGAGCACAGCAATTTCAATATCTTATGAAGCAATTCTCGCCCCCATAATACTTGACAAATTATATCAATAATTTACACTGGAAGTAGGGCCTAAAAAGCCCTAAAGGGCTTCGTATTCGATTCCGAAAGGTTTTCAACGGGCCCTCACGGCAAGAGATGGATATGAGAACAAACGGAATGATCAAAAAATTTTTCCAGGATGAATCCGGTCAAACCACGACCGAATATATTCTCATTCTCGCGGTCGTCGTGACCATCATCATGCAATTCAAGAATAAGCTTCTCGGCATCATCCGAAAGATGACAGACGGCTTGGATAGCGCTACCGACAGCGCCATCGAAGACATGGGTAATACCGATTAGTTCTCACGTTTCCGTCTATTCCTAATTTTCCCACTTAGCTGCAATTTTCCGCGCCATGCCTTATCCTAT
>JAKFYM010000109.1 GCA_021730855.1 Bdellovibrionales bacterium | reverse complement strand
CCATTAAGCGCTCCACGGTGGATTCGCCCGTGGCCGACTGAGAGATAGACTCGCGGTAGGAAACCTGCGGGCTACCAACGTTGGCATCTACCCGAAACTCCCGCAGTAGGCGGTCTTTAATGATCTCTAGGTGAAGCTCTCCCATGCCACTTATCAGCATTTGGCCAGTATCTTCGTTGCTAGTGACACGAAAGGTGGGGTCTTCCAGAGATAGAATATCCAATGATTTCTTCAACTTATCGAAATCGGCCTGGGTCTTGGGCTCGATGGCCATAGAGATCACGGGCTCGGGAAATTCCATCTTTTCCAGTAAAATGGGGGCCGATTCATCACAGAGGGTATCCCCCGTGGAGGTGAACCGCAGGCCAATAGCAGCGGCAATTTCTCCGGTGCCGATGGACTGGATTTCTTCTCGCTTATTGGCGTGCATGAGAAGGAGCTTGGACACCTTCTCTTTGCGATTTTTAGAGGCGTTGTGAACGGCCTTTCCCACCTCGAAACGACCGCTATAGACACGAATGAAGGTGAGAACCCCAGAGAAAGAATCGTTGGCTATCTTAAAAGCGAGGGCCGAGAAAGGCTCCTCGTCCTTAGGCTTTCTTTCGATGATTTTTTCTACATCTTTTAAGTCGTGTCCTTGCACAGGAGGAAGGTCTAAGGGCGAGGGTAAAAAATCGGCCACAGCATCAAGGAGTGGCTGAACTCCGATATTTTTAAAAGAAGCACCACAAATTACGGGCACAATTTTAGCGCTAATTGTCCCCTTACGAATAGCTGAGCGTAGCTCCTCTTCGCTGATAGGCTGCTCAAGAATGAACTTTTCCGCCAAGGCATCATCTAATGCCGTTACTTGGTCGAGAAGCTTGGCACGCGCCTCTTCTGCATCTTCGCGCATGTCTGCGGGAATTTCCATTTCCGTGAAAGACTCTCCGGCACCACCCTGCCAGTGATAAGCCTTCATGCGAACCAAGTCGATAAGACCCGTAAATTTGTCTTCAGCACCTATGGGCAACTGAATGGGAATTGGATTGGCTTTTAGCTTGTCCCGAATCTCTTGGACCGCGGCCAGAAAGTCGGCGCCGACTCTATCCATTTTATTTATATAGGCAATCCGAGGCACATGATATTTATCTGCCTGCCGCCAGACCGTCTCACTTTGTGGTTCCACTCGTCCTACGGCACAGAACACAGCAACGGCGCCATCGAGCACCCGCAGGGAACGCTCCACTTCAATCGTGAAATCGACATGCCCGGGAGTATCGATAATATTTATACGATAGTCTTTCCAAAAACAGGTGGTGGCAGCGGCAGTAATGGTGATCCCACGCTCCTGCTCCTGTGGCATCCAATCCATGGTGGCTGTGCCTTCGTGCACTTCTCCCAGTCTATGAACTTTTTTGGTGTAGAAAAGAATACGCTCGGTGGTCGTGGTCTTACCCGCATCAATGTGAGCCATGATGCCGATATTGCGCATTACTTTTAAGGCGGACGGGCTAGCCATATCTTTGTGCTGCAGTATCTTAAAAGTAAGACTTACAGCAACCTTTCAAAACGAGTTTCAAAAAAAAGCCCGGTTTTGAGAACCGAGCTTTTGGGTAAAAACGTAAACTTCTTAGAAACGGAAGTGAGAGAAGGCTTTGTTCGCCTCAGCCATCCGATGCACGTCTTCTCGACGCTTGATGGCGCCGCCACGCATTTGGAAAGCATCCATAAGCTCGCCGGCCAAGCGCTCCCGCATGCTTTTTTCCGTACGCTTCCGAGCAAACTCAATGATCCAACGAGAAGAAAGCGACTGACGGCGCGAGGGACGTACTTCCACTGGTACTTGGTAGTTCGCTCCACCCACTCGGCGACTTTTCACCTCTACATGGGGCTTCACATTGTCGATCGCCTTTTTAAAAATCTTCAAGGGCTCGTCGTTCATCTTTTCTTGGATGATATCTAGAGAGCCATACAAAATGCCCTCTGCCACGGATTTCTTTCCACCACGCATTAGGGCGTTCACAAATTTTGTGATCACCACATCGTGGAATTTTGGATCCGGAATGATTTCTCTTTTCGCTACTACCTTTTTACGACCCACAAATTCTCCTAAATAAATTACGACGATTTAGCTGGGCGCTTAGCGCCGTACTTCGAACGGCTTTGCTTACGGTTTGCCACGCCTTGGGCGTCGAGCGTGCCGCGAACAGTGTGATAACGCACACCGGGAAGGTCTTTCACCCTGCCACCCCGAATCAGCACGATCGAGTGTTCTTGCAGGTTATGCCCGATACCTGGAATGTAGCTGGTGACTTCCATTCCATTGGTCAAACGCACGCGGCATACTTTGCGAAGTGCCGAGTTAGGTTTCTTCGGGGTGGTGGTATAAACACGAGTACAAACTCCACGGCGTTGAGGGCAAGCCTTCAATGCGGGGGAAGCAGTACGAGTCTTTTTATCGTGTCTACCCTTCTTAATCAGTTGGCTAATAGTAGGCATCCGTTATCTTTTCCTTGTTTTAAGCCTTGCATCTATAGCAAGGCCCCGCTCTAAGCGTCAAGAGGCTTCTAGATTAAGGCAGACGAGTGTTCTGCACCCGCTGTGTCTTTTTCTAGGTCATCCTCTTCATCTAGTTCTTGGTTATCTACTTCAATATCAGAGTTTTTATAGCGGGCCATGCCAGTTCCAGCAGGAATCAAGCGTCCCATAATCACGTTCTCTTTCAGGCCGCGGAGGAAGTCCGTTTTGCCAGCAAGAGCGGCCTCCGTGAGCACTTTCGTGGTCTCCTGGAAGGAAGAGGCGGAAATGAAGCTGGAGGTGGATAGGGAGGCCTTGGTGATACCCAAGAGCACCGATTCACACTGCGCCGGACGCCCACCCTCAGCAAGCACACGGGCAGCTTCTTCATCAAAAGTCATACGATCCACAGTTTCACCTGTGATGAAGGTAGAATCACCCACGTCGGTGACTTTTACCTTACGGAGCATTTGACGCACGATGGTCTCAATATGCTTATCGTTGATTTTTACCCCTTGGAGCCTATAAACCTCTTGGATTTGATCGACTAGGTATCTTGCTAGAGTGGCAACACCCTTCACACGCAAGATATCATGTGGATTGATCGGTCCGTCAATGAGGGCCTCTCCAAGACGTACGTAATCTCCTTCGTTAATCACCAAATGGCGACCCTTAGGCACGAGGTATTCCACCGGCTCTTTGCCAGTTGAATCATCGGGAGAGATGATGACTTTCCGTTTTCCTTTGGTGTCCTTACCAAAGGAAACTGTTCCATCCACTTCCGAAATGATCGCGGCATCTTTAGGTTTACGAGCTTCGAAAAGCTCGGCAACCCGCGGTAGACCCCCGGTGATGTCGGTAGTCTTCGTAGTCTCGCGCGAGATTTTCGCCACCACGTCCCCAGAGTGAATTTCATCGCCCGATTGGATCGGAACCACAGCTCCCACGGGCAGCATGTAAACTGCTTTGCGGTTAGAGCCAACGATCGTGGCAATTTCGCCTTTTGCATCAATAATGATCACCTTCGGACGTTTGTCCGTTTTGGTTTCAATGATCACTCGGTGCGAAAGACCAGTAACGGGGTCAAACTGCTCTTGGGTGGTTACGGCATCTTCGAGGTCTTCGAATTTAACGAAACCAGTGGCTTCTGTGAGAATCGGCACAGAGTAGGGATCCCATTCCGCTAGTTTCTGTCCGCCAACTACGCTATCGCCCTCTTTTACGAGAAGCTTAGCGCCGTAAACCACAGGATATTTTTCAATCTCACGGCCTTCGAGTGTGACGATACCGATTTCTGCCTGGCTGTTCATGACCGTCATGCTGCCCTCACGGTTAAGTACCGTAACGAGGGAGTGAAATTTCACAATACCTTTGGCTTTGGCTTCGAGAGTAGCAGCCTCTACGCGTCGGCTTGCAGTACCACCCACGTGGAAAGTACGCATGGTGAGCTGAGTTCCTGGCTCACCGATCGACTGTGCGGCGATCACTCCTACTGTCTCACCCATATTCACGAGGGAGCCACGGCTTAGATCGCGGCCGTAGCAAAGGATACAGGTACCCGTTCTGGTTCTACAAGTGAGCACAGAGCGGATTTTGATGCGGTCAATTCCGGCTTGCTCGATGTCGGAAACCACAGCTTCGGTGATTTCTTCGCCACCGCGGGCAATGACCTGACCATTGATCGGATCGATGATGTCTTCAATCACCACGCGGCCAAGGATACGATCACCAAGCTTCTCGATGATTTCGCCACCCTCGATCAAAGCGCTAACCCATACACCCTCTACCGAACCGCAATCCTCTTCTACGACCACCATATCCTGGGAAACATCCACAAGACGGCGGGTTAGGTAACCAGAGTTTGCTGTTTTGAGAGCGGTATCGGCCAAGCCTTTACGAGCTCCGTGAGTGGAGATGAAGTACTGAAGTACCGTAAGGCCCTCACGGAAGTTCGCCGTGATGGGGGTCTCGATGATCTCGCCCGAGGGTTTCGCCATAAGACCGCGCATTCCGCAAAGCTGACGAATCTGGGCGTTGGATCCCCGCGCTCCAGAGTCTGCCATCATGTGAATGGGGTTGAAGCTTGCTACTTCTACCTTGTCGCCCTTGTCGGACACCACGATTTCCGTTCCGATTTTTTTCATCAGCTCGGAAGCGATTCCTTCAGAGGTTTGGGCCCAGATGTCGATCACTTTATTGTAACGCTCGCCATCGGTAATGAGACCTTCGATGTACTGGTTTTCGATCTCTTGGACTTGTTTATATCCTTGGTCGAGAAGCTGGTGCTTCTTTTCCGGGATGAGCATGTCGTGGATGGAGATCGAAGTTCCCGCTTTGGTCGAACGCTTGTAACCAAGGTTCATCAAAGCATCGGCTAGGAGCACGGTTTCTTTATTGCTCGCAAGACGGAAACATTTATCAATGAGGTCAGCCAAGGACTTTTTGTCCATGGTACGATTGTAAACAGGGAAAGGAATTGCGGTCGGAACGATTTCCGAGAGTAGGACACGGCCTACCGTACTATCATGCACCTTGCCCTGGACTCGGCACTTGATGCGAGCATGGATATCTAGCTCGCCAACGGAGTGAGCATAGCTGACTTCCATGGGCCCGGAAAAGATGCGGCCTTCACCTAAAGCAAAAGGACGGTCCCGGGTCATGTCGTACAAGCCAAGAACGATATCCTGAGAGGGCACGATGATCGGTTTTCCGTTTGCGGGGGAAAGGACATTGTTCGTCGACATCATCAAGATGCGGCATTCAATTTGCGCTTCCACAGAAAGAGGAACGTGCACGGCCATTTGGTCCCCGTCGAAGTCGGCGTTAAAGGCCGCGCAAACTAGGGGGTGCAATTGGATGGCTTTTCCTTCGATCAAGATGGGCTCGAAAGCCTGAATACCAAGACGGTGCAAGGTGGGTGCGCGGTTGAGCAGCACAGGGTGCTCTTTCACGATTTCCTCGAGAATATCCCATACTTCGGGACGTTCTCTTTCCACCATTTTCTTGGCGCTCTTGATCGTGGTCACAAAGCCGTATTCAGACAGCTTATTGTAGATAAAAGGTTTGAAGAGCTCGAGGGCCATCTTCTTGGGCAGACCGCACTGATGCAATTTCAATTCGGGGCCCACGACGATGACGGAACGGCCGGAATAGTCTACGCGTTTACCAAGCAAATTCTGACGGAAGCGGCCTTGTTTCCCCTTCAGCATGTCGGAGAGCGAACGCAATGGACGCTTATTTGGACCCGTGAAAGTTTTGCCACGGCGGCCATTATCAAAGAGCGCGTCTACGGCCTCTTGAAGCATGCGCTTCTCGTTGCGGATAATGATGTCAGGGGCGTTGAGCTCAATCAGGCGCTTCAAGCGATTGTTCCGGTTGATCACGCGACGATAGAGATCGTTCAAATCAGACGTCGCAAAACGGCCACCCTCAAGCGGAACAAGAGGACGCAGTTCTGGCGGGATCACGGGAATGCACTCCAACATCATCCATTCGGGACGATTGTTGGATTGTTTCAGGGCTTCAAATACTTTCAGCCGCTTGATGAGTTTGGTGCGAACAGCCTCAGAAAGGTGGGCTTTCAGTTCTTTGCGCAGCTGACGAGCCATAAGCTCGACATCTGTTTTTTTCAACAGCTCTAGAACGGCTTCTCCGCCCATTTCGGCGCGGAAGGTTTTGCCTTCATCCACTAACTCGGCATACTTCTCTTCGCTTACAATTGCTTTTTCAGACAAACCGGTGTCACCGGGCTCGCTCACGATATAGGCTTCGCAATAAAGGACTTTTTCGATTTCTTTCAACGTGAGATCCAGCACGGCCGCAATGCGGCTAGGCAAGGAACGCAAGAACCAGATATGCGCCACGGGCGTGGCTAATTCGATGTGACCTAGGCGCTCACGACGGACCTTGGACTGCGTGACTTCAACTCCGCATTTTTCGCAGATCACGCCACGGTACTTCATGCGCTTATACTTGCCGCAAAGGCATTCGTAGTCCTTGATCGGGCCGAAGATTTTAGCGCAGAACAAACCATCACGCTCTGGCTTAAAGGTTCGGTAATTGATGGTCTCGGGCTTTTTCACTTCCCCGAAAGACCATTTCCGAATCATTTCCGCACTGGCGATGGAGATCTTTACCGCCGAGAAACTCAGCGGATCTTTCGGCTTATCGAAAAAATTAAGCAGATCTTTCACGTTAACCCCTATTTCACACTGTTAAACAAAAAACCTTTTTTGCTCCGGATCTATTTCTCCGGTACTTCCACGAGCTCCACGTTGAGCGCAAGCGACTGCAACTCTTTCGTGAGCACGTTGAAGGATTCTGGCAATCCAGGCTCAAGTATGCGTTCGCCCTTAACGATGGCTTCGTACATCCTGTTACGACCGGTCACATCGTCAGACTTCACGGTGAGCATCTCTTGCAAGGTATAGGCAGCTCCATATGCTTCGAGTGCCCAAACTTCCATCTCTCCCAAACGCTGGCCACCAAGCTGAGCTTTACCGCCCAGAGGCTGCTGCGTGACAAGCGAGTACGGACCGATCGACCGAGCATGAATCTTCTCATCCACAAGATGGTGAAGTTTCAGCATATACATCACGCCCACAGTGACGTCTTGGGCGAATACTTCGCCCGTCATGCCGTCGTAGAGAGTGAATTTATTGTCTTCAGGATGTTTGGCAACACGAAGAAGATCTTTGATGTCTTCCTCTTTGGCAGAATCAAAAACCGGAGTGGCAATACGCACGCCATTCTTTAAGGAAGCGGCAATACGTTTTAGCTCATCGTCACTAGCCGACTCGATATACTTATCCACTTCTTGGCTAGAGTAGATGCTCTTGAGAATCTTACGAAGCTCACCAGCATTCCACTTGCTCTCGAGCATCTCATTGATCTTGTTTCCCACGCCCAAGCAGGCGCCACCGAGCATGAGCTCAAGCAACTGCCCGATGTTCATCCGGCTAGGTACGCCGAGCGGGTTGAGAATCATATCTACGGGCTTACCATCGGCGAGGAAAGGCATGTCTTCTTCAGGAACGATTTTGGACACTACCCCTTTGTTTCCGTGGCGGCCGGCCATTTTATCGCCCACTTGAATGCGACGCTTAATGGCTAGAGTGACTTTCACCATTTTGATCACGCCAGGAGCGAGCTCATCGCCACGCTTCATGCGTTCTGCACGTTCTTTGAAGATCGCACGAATCATGTCTAGCTTCTGTTTGGTGGCTGTCATCAAGCCCGTGAGCTCGTCTTCTACTTGCTGACGCAATGGAATGAAGCCCAAGAGCTCAAACTGAATGTTGCGCAATTTTTCGGCGGAGATTTCGTCGCCCTTTTCGAGGAGGGTCAAAGATCCGTCTTCCGAAAGGAGTTTGCCGGTAGTTTTCTCACCGGTGAGGAGTTTAGCAATCCGTTCCAAGGCATTGAAACGTACCGCATCGATTTCCACTTTTTCGTCACGGCGAAGGTTGGCAATCTGTTGTTCCAAGATTTGCACGCTTCTATCGTCTGGCTCCGTGCCTTCGCGAGCAAAAACTTGAGCACCAATCACGGTTCCAAAAATTCCTGTAGGAACTCGAAGCGAGGTGTCACGTACGTCTCCGGCTTTTTCACCGAAGATCGCGCGCAAGAGTTTCTCTTCGGGAGAAAACTGTGTCTCGCCCTTAGGAGTAACTTTTCCGACGAGAATATCGCCCGGCTTCACTTCCGCACCGATACGAATGATTCCTGAAGAATCCAAGTCTTTCAGCGCTTCCTCACCCACGTTTGGAATATCGCGGGTGATCTCTTCCTTGCCGAGTTTGGTATCGCGAGCGATACACTCGAACTCTTGGATGTGGATCGATGTGAAGGTGTCTTGTTTGATAAGATTCTCGTTCAAGATGATCGAGTCTTCGAAGTTGTAGCCGTTCCAAGGCATGAAGGCCACGAGGATATTTTGGCCCAACGCCAATTCTCCAGCATGGGTGCCTGGTCCGTCCGCAATCACATCGCCTTTTTTCACCTTGTCGCCAATACGCACAAGCGGCATCTGGTTCCAGCAGGTGTCCTGGTTAGAACGCTGGTACTTGATCAGGCTATAGATGTCGACGTCAGAATCGATTTCTTTGGACTCTTTTTTCCCGGCAGGATCGCGCTTAACCACGATGCGTGCGCCATCCACTTTCAATACTTCGCCAGAGTTGAGAGCGGTAACTGTAGCACCAGAATCTTTGGCTACAATGCGCTCCACTCCAGTACCCACAAGCGGAGAGCTAGTGCGAAGGAGAGGAACGGCCTGACGTTGCATGTTCGAACCCATGAGGGCGCGGTTAGCATCGTCGTGCTCGAGAAACGGAATGAGAGAAGCAGCCACCGACACCAATTGGTCGGGAGCGATATCCATCAATTCCACATCTTCCGGATGAACCATGGCGAAATCGCCTTTCCGACGAGCAGGCACTAGCTCACCCTCGTGGAAACGATTCTCTTTTAAAACTTCGGTGCTCACCTGAGCGATGATTTTATTTTCTTCTTCTGTGGCGGTGAAATAACGGATTTCGTCCGTGAGCTTATTGCCCTTCACCACCCGATACGGCGTCTCAATGAAGCCATATTGATTCACTCGAGCGTAAGCCGAGAGGGAAGAAATAAGACCAATGTTCGGACCTTCGGGTGTTTCAATCGGGCAGATCCGACCATAGTGAGTCGGATGCACGTCGCGCACTTCGAAACCAGCTCGCTCCCGGGTAAGACCACCGGGACCAAGAGCCGAAAGACGGCGCTTGTGGGTGATCTCGGAAAGAGGGTTGGTTTGGTCCATGAACTGAGAGAGCTGAGAAGAGCCGAAAAACTCTTTCACCACGGCACTGACCGGTTTCTGGTTGATCAAATCATGCGGCATGAGAGTTTCGATCTCTTGCAATGCCATACGCTCTTTGATCGCCCGCTCCATGCGCACGAGGCCGATGCGATACTGATTTTCTAGCAACTCACCCACGGCGCGAACGCGGCGGTTTCCGAGATGATCGATATCATCGATCATGCCGATGCCGTTGTTCAGGTCGGTGAGGTATTTCATCGTCTCAAAGATATCCTCTTTGGTGAGGGTGGTCTTATTCGACGGAATATTGAGGTGCGGAAATTTATAGTTGATCTTCAAACGACCCACGTTGGAGAGGTCGTAGCGATCGGGATTGAAGAACATATTCTCGAAAAGCTCTTTCGCCGCTTCGATCGTTGGGGGGTCCCCAGGACGCATACGACGGTAGATTTCGATCAAGGCCTCTTCCTGAGAGTTCATTTTGTCGGACACTAAGGTGTCGCGAATAAAAGAACCCACAGTGATTGGATCCGTGAAGATCACCTTGATCTTCTTCATTTGTTTCGAAAGCTTGCGGGCAAGATCTTCGGAAAGCTCGGTATTGGCTTCCACGAGAACTTCACCCGTCTTCGTGTCGACGTGGTCTTCCGAAATGACTTTTCCGGCAAGGGCTTCCATCGGGATTTCGATCTTTTTAAGACCAGAATCACGAACTTTGTCGATCACGGCTTTGCTGAATTTTCTATTTTTCTTAACGAGAACTTCGCCCGTTTTTGGATGCAAAAGGTCTTCTTCCGCACGCTGGCCAAGCAGAAGATCTAGGTCAAGCTCCCGGAAAACCTTCTCTTTTTCGAAAGCATAGGTTTCTACTTTATAAAAAGTATTGAGGATATCTTGTACCGACATGCCCAAGGCACGAAGGATGATCGTGGCGTGGAATTTACGCTTACGGTCGATCCGTGCCCAAAGGATATCTTTGTGATCGAACTCGAAATCTAGCCAAGAGCCACGGTGGGGGATGATGCGAGCGCTATACAGCAATTTTCCGCTGGAGTGCGTCTTCCCGAAATCGTGATCAAAAATCACGCCGGGGGAACGATGCAATTGGGAAACAATCACACGCTCGGTGCCATTGATAATGAAGGATCCAGCATCAGTCATGAGCGGAATTTCGCCCATATAGACTTCTTGCTCTTTGATATCGCGGATATTGCGGTTACCAGAAGCCTCATCTACATCAAACACGATCAAACGCACGGTGATCTTCAAGGGAGCGGCATACGTCATGCCTCTTTGGCGACACTCACGCACATCATACTTCGGCGCTTCGAGAACATAAGAATCGAACTCAAGATTCGCCGTCTTATTGAAATCTTCGATCGGAAAAACCGTATGGAAAGAAGCCTGTAAGCCGGAGTTTTTCCGCTTGCTGGGCTCTACGTCCATCTGCAAAAAATCGTGATACGACTTTTTTTGCAGCTCGATCAGATCTGGGATTTCAATACTTCTTTGGATTTTTGCGTAATTTTTTCGAACTTGCTTAATACTAGTGAATAACGACGCCATGTATTTCCCTTAGATGGACCTTATCATTAAAAATGTGCAAAATAGCGATTCCCCGCTGGCCAATTGGCAAGCGGGGACCACAAGGCCGTTTGTCGGCAGAGCAAAGCAAAGACTACTTAATCTCTACTTTAGCGCCAACAGCTTCTAGCTTCTTCTTCATCTCTTCGGCATCTTTCTTAGCGATGCCGTCTTTCAAGGGCTTCGGAGCGCCTTCCACTAGGTCTTTCGCTTCTTTCAAGCCGAGACCAGTGATAGCACGTACTTCCTTGATCACTTCGATTTTCTTGTCGCCAACAGCAGCAAGAATAACGGTGAACTCCGTTTTCTCTTCAGCTGCGGCAGCTGCAGCGCCTGGAGCGGCCGCGAATGCCATCGGAGCTGCGGCAGTAACGCCGAATTTTTCTTCCAGGTCTTTTACAAGAGTGGAAAGTTCGAGAACCGTCATCTGTTCGATGGCGGAGATAAGATCTTGTTTCGAGAGAGCAGTAGACATTTGAGTATCCTCCTAAATTAGAAATTAATTAACCTTGTTGTCCTTTTTTGTCCGCGATTGCCTGGATCACCCGCGTGAAATCTCTCTGCACCGCATTAAGCACACAGACAAAATTTCGGATTGGCCCGTTCATGACGCTCAGAAGTTGAGAAATTAGCTGCTCTTTGGATGGGAGCGTGGCCAATTGCTTGATCTGTGCTTCACTTATTACCTGGTCGCCCAGGAATCCCTCTTTGATCGAGAAAGCTTCCACTTTTTTCGTGAAGTCGGAGACAGCTTTCGCCATTTCCACAGCGTCACCAAACGCAAAGCAAGTCACCAGTGGTCCAGCCAGTTTTTCAACCGCCTCTTCCTTTGGCGTTCCCTTTAGAGCGATACGCACCAAATTGTTTTTCGATACTTTGACGAGAATATTTTTCTCGCGCATCGATCTTCGCAGAAAGTTCATCTCTTCAGAGGTGACACCTTTATAGTCTGCGAATACTACAGCTGCAGCTTTGCTGAAGTTGGTCTTCAGTTGCTCTACAGAATCCTGTTTCGTAACTACTTTCATGTCGTACCTCTTAAGCCAAGCCTTTCGACGCATCCGTGGGGTCTACCTGAATGCCAGGGCCCATGGTGGTCGAAATGCAGACTTTCTTAATGTAAACGCCTTTGGATGTGGGCGGCTTCAATCGGAGCAAAGTGGCAAAGAAAACATCGAAGTTGTCTTTGAGTTTTTGCGGACCAAAGCTGCGCTTTCCAATCATGCACTGGACGATTCCGGACTTTTCCGTTCGGAACTCCACTTTACCGGCTTTCTGCTCGCGAACCGCTTTCGCGATATCAGGAGTAACTGTTCCTAATTTAGGATTGGGCATCAAACCGCGAGGGCCAAGGATCTTGGCCACTTTGGAAATCGCCACCATCATGTCAGGAGTAGCTACGGCTTTATCGAACTCGAGCCAGCCATCGTTGATCTTTTGCACAAGGTCTTCAGCGCCCACGAAATCCGCACCAGCGGCTTCCGCTTCACGTCCTTTTTCCCCTTTAGCAAACGCGATCACGCGGGTGGTTTTTCCCACGCCGTGAGGCATGACCACTGCGGTACGGACCTGTTGGTCCGACTGTTTGGCGTCCACGCCGAGATTCACAGATACATCTACGCTCTCGTCAAATTTCGCGAAAGCGACTTCCGTGGCTAGCTTCAATGCCTCGTCTACGGAATATCTTTTTTCTTTGTCGACTTTGCTATCAGCAGCTCGGAATTTTTTTCCGCGCTTGACGCCGTCTACTGTCTTTAAGCTCACTCGTTTACCTCCGGTGGTGCAAACGGCCTCGCGGCCTCCCACGTTTCTGGCAAAGGCCTTAGCCTTCTACCGTTATTCCCATGCTACGGGCCGAACCTTCGATGGTACGCATAGCTGCTTCCACGCTGGCCGCCGATAAATCTTTCAGCTTCAACTTAGCAATGTCTTCCACTTGCTTTTTATTCACTTTGCCGACTTTATTTTTGTTCGGCACGCCCGAACCCTTTTCCACTTTCGCGGCTTTTTTCAAAAGCACGGAAGCTGGGGGCGTTTTCGTAATAAAAGTGAAGGAGCGATCTGAGTAAACCGAGATAATGACCGGAATGATCATTCCCTGGGCTTCTTTGGTGGCGGCATTAAAAGCCTTACAAAACTCCATGATGTTCACGCCACGCTGACCGAGCGCGGGACCCACGGGAGGAGCCGGATTGGCCTGACCGCCGGGGATTTGTAGTTTGATTTGACCAGTTAACTGCTTAGCCATGAAAAGCCTCCAAAATCCTTAAATCTTCTCTACTTGGACGAAATCCAACTCCACAGGAGTGGATCGACCAAAAATACTCACAAGCACACGAAGCTTGCCTTTGTCGGCGTTTACGTCTTCGATCATGCCATTAAAATTATTGAACGGGCCATCGACCACACGCACCTTGTCGCCCTCATTAAAGGACATCTTGGGCTTGGGCCGCGAAGCACCTTCGGTAATCCGGCTTGTCATGCGCAGGATTTCCGACTCTGGAACCGGAGCTGGATTGCGCTTATCACCCACAAAACCAGTGATTTTCGGAGTGTTCTTGATCAAGTGCCAAGATTCATCCGTGAGCTTCATTTTCACCAGGATATAACCCGGGAAAAACTTCCGCTTCGTGGTCTTCTTCTGGCCACGCACGAGCTCAACCACAGTTTCTTCAGGCACAATCACTTCAGAGATCAAGCTCTCTCGCTGGAGCGAGCGCACGCGCTCTTCCAGTGACAGCTTGGCCTTATACTCCATACCGGAGTGAGCGTTGATCACATACCATTTATGGTCAGGATAGACCACTTCGGTCAAAGGCTTACGCTCAGTGGACTCGTCCACTGATTCGACATCACCATCGATCAAGTCAGCTTCCTGATTTTCGTTTTCTTCGCCCAACACCAAAAAATCCTCCGAATGGTGACTAAATCACCAATCCGATCAAATAAATCCAAAGCATATCCACTAACCAAAGCAAAATTCCGGCAATCGTCACCGCGATCAAGACCGCGATCGTGGCTTTCAGTGTCTCGTCCTGGCCCGGCCAGGTGACCTTACCAACTTCCGCCACGACTTCCGACATAAACGAACTCGCCTTAGGGGAGCGCGAAAGGCCCAAGAAGAGCCCTAGCCCCACAAGAGCGGACACGCCCAGGAGGATTTTGTCTAAATTGCGAAAACGCCCTTCAAAATCGAGAACTACCGAAAACTTAACAGCCAAAACGTACAGCACATAGGCCGTCAGCAAAGCTGCCGCGACGAAGGTCAAATTCACCCACTTCTGCTGGTTGTTTTCCATAAATCCAGGTGCTTCCGAAATGAAACGCGAAAAGCGCGCTATACTGCCTTTTGAATTCCCCGTTAGACACTATTTGGGTAGAAGAATCCAGCAAAAAATGGGCCGAAGGTGAAAAGATTTTAGGGGCCTAGATAGCTACTCAGCTCCCTTCCGTCCCTTATCTTTACTTGGCTGGCGCAATGCAATAGAAGATCTGGCGAGGTGCCTGGGATGAAAGTGCTCTCTATAGTATTAGCGTTCGCTCTCTTTGGGCCGATGGCCATCGCTGGCGATCTAAGCTTTCTCCGCCAAGGCGAGCAAATGGAGGAATGGGCGATTGCGCAGGTCCTGGACCATGACAATCCCTCGTCTTCTCCTCGTTTTGAGCAAAAAATCTATCTGTACCAGGGCTTTGCTAAGGCGCTTTCCAGCCCGGTTATTTTACAAATCTGCGGAGAGGAGGGCTGCGACGGAGTGCCCACGGCTGCAGCAATCGCCGCCGCCACGCAGGCGGAGGCCTTTTTGTTGGTGGTGGAGCATCGTTTTTATGAAAGCTCTCAGCCTTTTGCAGACTTAAGCACCGAAAACCTACGCTTCCTTTCGACCGCGGCCGCCGTGAACGACCTAATCCGCGTGATCGAGGCCGTGAAGACCGAGCTACGCCTCACCGGCAAGTGGCTGAGCGTCGGCTGCTCCTATGCCGGCAATCTTTCGGCCTACCTGCGAGCCTTCCGGCCTGATCTGGTCAATGGAGCCATAGCGGCGTCGGCTCCGGTGCAGGCAGAATTATTGGTCCCCCATTTCGATACCTATTTGGCCTCCGTGCTCGGGCCCGAATGTGTGGCGGCGATCCGCCCCCATATTCAGGCCCTGGAAGCCTTCATCCAGACTGCATCAGAAGAAGATTTTGAAAAGTTTCGCCTGAGCATCGGCTTACAGATCACCAAATCCCGCGAGGGCGTGCTGGATGCGCTCCACTTTACCCCCGCTCTAGTGCGGGACGGCCTGGTGGGAGACTTTTGCCGAAGCCAATCGGCAAATGATATCCAACCCTACCTCGCGTGGTGGAAATGGTCTTTGGCGAATAAATCCTTAGACCGATTTTCGATTGAATCGATTATGGACCCAAGTTTTGTCACCGTGGATCTTTCTTTTGGCGTGCGCCAGTGGTGGTGGCAGATGTGCACTGAGTATGGATACTTACAGGTGGCCGCATCCACAAATGGAGTGGCTCCGCAGAGGCTCAATGAGGAGTTCTATGCAAATTTCTGCCGCGAGGCATTCGGCCTGGAGCAACTCCCCGACACCAATCGCTTCAATGAGTTTTATCTAAGCCGCGTAAAACAGAGTGACCGCATTCTCTTTGTGGCCTCGGAAGATGATCCTTATTCCAAGTTGACCATCACGCCCGAGAACAATACCAATCCAGGATTACGTACTTTGCTGATCCCAGGCGATAGCCACTGCAGCGCCATGCAAGATTTCGGGAGTGAGGGCGAGGCTTTGGGCCCGCAAGGACGGGCTATTTTAGAAGCCGTGGCGGAGTGGACGCGGTAGGGACTCGCTACCTGAGAAATTGATCCCCAAATTGTTAAAAGTAAGTATTGCCGAGGCGGTCATGTATTATTTCAAAACCCTCTAGGCACGTATTCTCCTCGCGCGGCCCAATAAGCCGTTTCATACACGGTATTAGTTTACTTCAGCTGTAAACCCACCCCATTCCACAATGCCAAAGATATTTTGCTGTTGCTCTGGCGTGTATAAAAGCTCCTTTAGGAATCTCTGAACAATTACGCGATCTAAACCCCAAGATCCTCTCGAAAAACTTTACTTACAAAAGATCGGCTTCCGATAAGGATTTAGGGGGCTACCCTCCAGATGCAGCAGCTTTCTGGAGAGGAAATAAAGAAAACCATGAAGATGAGAATAGTATGGAAATCATTCATACTTCTTGCGTGCGCAAGCTTGCTCAGCTCTTGCCAAAAAAACCTCAAACTCGATCCTATTTCCGTTCAGAATCTCGAATTAGCCGCGCCTGGAGAAAACCATGTCATTGGCGCTGCCAACGCAAGATTTCAGGGATGGTGCCCTCTTGGGTCCGCCATTTTAGTAACTTACGGCTCAGGATTTTCCGCCTCCAATCCCACTAGAATTTCTTGCTCTGCTTGTAGTGCTTCTGAAAGCGCAAGTTGCGAGACTCGAAAAGGCGCCAGGGGCAAGTTCGACTTCAATGTGCAATTTTCCGGTAACTCTGGAAGCCGCACCATAAAGTTGGCGATCGAGGGCAAGAATAGCTTGTTAACAACTTCATCCCTTAGCCGTATCCTCTCCTACGAACCAGTGAGCATGGTGGCTTACTTG
>JAKFYM010000019.1 GCA_021730855.1 Bdellovibrionales bacterium | reverse complement strand
CCAACCGCAAATCCGACCGTCTAAAAATGCTCTCTCCCGCCCAGGCCGCGGCCTGGGCGGGAGAGAGCATTTTTAGACGGTCGGATTTGCGTTTGGCCAAAAGCGCTCCTTAGGCTTGGCGGCGCACGATGGAGCCGGAATAGCGGTCCTGCCAAGGGCGGCGTTTGCTGTCCCAAAAAGAAGCGAGCAGCCCGAGGCCGAGTGCGGCTGTGCCCACCAGCAGCAGCACGATGCGGATGGCGGCGTGGCTGAGGCCGATCGGCTTTTGGTATTTGTCGTCTTCCACCACGCGAAGGTGCAGGAGCATTTTCGCCAGCGACTGGCCTCCGAAGCTTTCGGAAAGGAGGAAGTAGGCCACGAAGATGGCGCTAAATAAGAAAAGTGGAGAGGCCATATCGGCCAGGAAAAAATCCCAGGCCTCGCTGCCAAAGCTAGCCCACCAGGCTAGGCTCAAGGGCAGCAGCACAAAAAGCGTGTCCAAGAGGAAGGCCCCGGCCCGCAAGTGGCGGGGAGCGGCTGGCTCGGCGAGCACATTGGTTTTGGCACGCGCCGTGGCGGCTGCGGGCGCCGTTGCCGGTGCCACCATTTTTTTAAACATCTCGGGAGCCGGCCGGGCGAACCCTGCGGCCACCGCCCCCGTGCCCGTAGAGGATTTTTCCAGCGCCTCTTCTTCGTCGAAGTCCAGAGGGGAGGGTTTCTTTTTCTCCGGCTTTTTCGAAAAGCCCAAGCCCTCGCTCAGGGCCGAAAAACCGAGATGTTCTTCGGTGAGATCATCGAGCTCGCTCAAATCCTTGGGGTGAAATTGCATAACTCCTTTATATCTCAGGGATTTTAAAAATCAAAGAGCTGAAGCGCTAAGGCCGTGGCCACGATCGCCGCCGTTTCGCCGCGCAAGATCTGCTGGGAGAGAGTGAGGGACTCAAAACCAGCCTCGGCAAAGACGCGCTCTTCGGCCGGGGAAAAGCCCCCTTCGGGACCAATGGCGAGCACCACGTCTGCTTGGGGAGCTTCGAGAAGGGCCGCCGCCAGCGAGCGTTGCCCCCCGGGGCTCAGCAGAAATCGTTTTCCCTCGGGCAAAGCGCGGAGCGCTTCTGCCAAAGGAACTGGCTCGTGGATTTCCGGCAGTAGGAGATTTCCGGACTGTTTCAGGGCCGACTGCGCCAGACGGTGCCAGCGGTCGAGCTTGGTGGGGGCCGCCACGGTGTGCTCACTGAGCACGGGCTGGATGGTGGCCACACCAAGCTCGGTGAGTTTTTCGATCAGCCAGTCCATGCGTGGACCCTTGAGCGGCGCTTGCAGGAGCGTCACGCGGCGGCCAGAACGCTGCGCTTTTTCCCGCAGGGAGAGCACCTGAAAAGTCACTTCTTTTCCCACCCCGCTCACGCGCGCTAGGGCTTCCAAGCCGCGCCCATCCGCCAGCAGCGCTTCGTCGCCCACCGCCAAGCGCAGGGCTTTGGCCGCATGCCGGGATTCCTCGGGCGAGAGACGCACTTCCGCGCCGGGCGTGAGTGTGGCGCTCACCAAAAATCGTTTCATTCTTTCCTCATTCCCAGAAGCGGTCGCCAGCTCCCGCTTGGATGCAACTTCACGTTCTGCAGCTCCTTGCGGAAGACGGCCACATTCATCCCGTACCATAGGCCGATATAGGGAAGGTCGCGGGCGGCGATCTCTTGGGCACGGTCGTAGTGGGCCTTGCGTTTCACCGGGTCTAGCTCGGTTTCTCCCAACTCCAGCCATTTGTCCATCTCGGGATTCTGGTAGCGGGTGCGGTTGTTGCGGCTCATTTCTCCGGAATGGAAGACTTCAAAATAAATCCGCGGATCGGTGGCCCCCACCCAGCGTAGGGAATAGAGCTCGGTGTTCCCGCTTTTCACGTCGCTATAAAAAATTCCCCACTCATAGGCCTGGTGGTCGATCTCGATGCCGGCCTCGCGCGCCTGGGCCGCGAGCACGCGGGCGTTCTCGATGGCGATCGCATTATTGCTGGTCTTGAGGCTGAGGCGCAGCGGTGGTTTGCCGTTGCTGCCATTGAAGTAGCCGGCCTCGTCGAGCAGGGCGCGGGCGCGGGAGAGATCGCGCGCGAGCACGGGCACTTTCAGGTTGGCGTAGAAGTTCTGGTCGCCGAGGAGGTTGCGCGCCGGAGTGGCCATGCCGCGGCTTTTGTAGCGGATGAGGGATTCGCGGTCGAAGCTGAGGGCGAGCGCGAGGCGCACGCGCGGATCACGCAGTTTTTCTTTGGAGAAGTTCAGGCCGAGGTAGGTATAGCCAATGCCCGGAGCGGTGAGCACGCGGAGGGGCAAGGAGGGATCTTTTTGTAGGCGCTCCACTTTGCGGTAGTCCATCTCGTTCAGCACGAGGTCGATCTCTCCGGTGCGCAATTTCAGGAAGCGCGAGAGATCGTCACGCACCACCTTGATTTTGATCTTGGGCGAGGCCGCTTCGGGCAGGCAGCCCATTTCCCGGCGCTCGAGCAGCACTTCGGCGGGAGTGAAGGAAGTCACCAGATAGGGACCAAAGCCCGGAAGCAAGGCGGGCTTTGGCTCAGCGGGAAGGGCGCTTAGGTCGAGGATTTTCAGGTTCTGTAAATCCGTGGGCAGGCTGGGCGTGGGTTTTTCCAGGTGCAGGCGAAAACGATAGTCGCTGACTTTTTCAAAGCGCGTGATTTTGCGAAAGGCTTCGGCGAAGGGCGAGGCGTTTTTTTCGTCCACATAATAACGCAAGCTTTCTTCCACCGCCTCGGCCTTCAGCTCGCGCCCGCTCGCAAAGCGGCAGCCCTGGCGCAAAACAAATTCCAGAGTCTTGCTATTGGGCGCACGAAAGCTCTCTGCCAGGTAAGGCTCAGGTACTAGGCGCTCCGAAATGGTCAAGAGTGGAGAGTGCACGAGCTCGTTCACGTGCTGCGTGGCCGCGTCGGTACCATAAAGTGGGTTTAGGCTTTGCAGAGGCGTGCCCACCACCACGGTGATGGTGTCTGGGGGCGAGAGATTGCGATTCGTGCAGGAGGAAAATCCCGCAAGAGAAAGGAGAAGAAGCCCTTGGGTGATTCCTGCCTTCAGCATATGATGTGATTTTACGTGGACGGCTCGCAAATAGCCAAATTCTCCCAAGGAGGGACCATGAAAATTTTCTGCCTCTTGGCTTTGGCGTTCAGCCTTCCGGCCCAGGCACTCACCCTGCCGCAGTTCCAGGAAAAAATGCGCGCTCATATGAAAGCTCTCCCCGAAAAGGCCAGGGCCTCGGTGCAGATCGAAGTGCTCGGCCGCGGGCCCGTGCTTTTTTCCCACAACGAAAAAGAAAAAATCATCCCGGCCTCTTCCACTAAGCTCATCACCGTGATCGCCGCCCTCGAGCAGCTGAAGCCTGGGTATACCTTCGAAACCAAGGTACTGCAAAAGGGCCAGGATCTTTATCTCGTGGGCAATGGGGATCCTTACCTCGTGAGCGAAAAGCTGTGGTTGCTCGCGCGCGATGTGGCCCGCTCCGGAATCAAGGAGGTGGGCGCGATCAAGGTGAACAATGCCGCTTTTACCGACAACTACCGCGGGCTGATCGACTGGGACAATAGTGGCGAGCCGTTCACGGCCGTGGTCTCGCCCACGAGCTTGAATTTCAACTCGCTGGAGATCCATGTGGTGCCTAGCGCGAAGGAAAATAAACCCCGGATCGAAGTGGGCCCCCTGCCGAATGCCTATGCGGTGCTGCGGAATGAAGTGACCCAAACCAACGGCTCCCGAAAATCCCTTTCGGTGCGTCCTATGCGGGTCGATGGAAACAAAGAAATCTTCATGGTCTCAGGCTCGATCGGCCGCGACGCCAAACCCACCATTTTATACGCTTCCGTGAATCTCCCGGAATCGCATATCGCCCACGCTTTTGCTGCGCTCCTGCGGCAGGAGGGCGTAAAAGTGGCCCAGGATTTCGGAGGCTCCTCCTTCGCTCCGCTCGAGGGGGGAAAAGAGATCGCCACGCTCGAGGGACTTCCGCTCATGGACCTGGTGCGCCTGCTAAACACCTATAGCAATAACTTCATGACCGAGCAGCTGTTCCTCGCTTTGGGAGCGTCCGTCTCCGGTGGGCCTGCCTCCTTAGGGAAATCCCAGAAAGTAGCTCAGGAATTTTTGCGCCAGCGGGAAGGGTGTAAGGATGCGGTATTGGAAAATGGCTCGGGCTTATCTTGGACTACGCAGATTTCCGCGCGCTGTTTTGTGGAAACCTTCCAAACTGTCTATCGAGATTTTCGCGTTTTTGCCGATCTATTAGGTAGCCTCCCCGTGGGGGGGCAAACGGGGACACTCAAGACTCGTTTCCGGAAAACGGGTGCTGGGTTCGACCCCCTAAAAGTGCGCGCCAAAACGGGAACGCTTTGGAGCAAACAAGTGGTGACGTCGCTCACGGGCTTCACCCAAACCGGCAGCGGAGAAACCGTGGCCTTTGCGCTGATCGAGAACGACAGCCGCAACGACCCTGGCCTGTTGCAGACACTGAAGGACTGGGAAGACAAATGCGTGGAGTACATTCAGCAGCTGCGACTCTGATCTGCCTGCTCCTGCCAGCCCTTGCCAGCGCTGATTTTTATTCCATCGCCCAGCTAGACGCAAAAATTCAGGGCCGCATTCCCTCACTCCCGGAAGGCTACGGGCCTTTTGTGATCGATGAAAAAATGCGCGCCCGCGTGGGATTCTGGATCGATGTCTACGCGAAATACCATTCCTGGGAAACCGCCATCCACGATGTGAAATTCCCGCAGCTTGTCTACTCCGCGGTGAACACCAAACTTCATGGCAAGGGCGCGATCGAGCCGGAAAAACGCCGAGTGCTGCGCATTCTAGAGGAGCTCGCGCACCGCTCGCCTCAGCTGGCGGAAGGCCGCATGAAGCGCGACAATCTCTCGCCCGAAGAGCGCCGGCTCTACGAACTTTTTGAGAAGCAGGATCTCTTGGGGCAGCTTCCGGCCGCCGCCAGCGCCAAGCGCATTCGCGGCCAGGCTGGATTGCGGGATGGGCTGGAGGACGCGCTTTTTGTTTCGGGCCGTTACCTGCCGCGCATGGAGAAAGTATTCGAGCGGTTCTCGCTGCCGATTGAGATTGCCTACCTGCCTTTTGTGGAGAGCGGCTTCAATAAAAAAGCCGTCTCCAAGGTGGGCGCTTCGGGGATCTGGCAGTTCATGCCGTATACGGGAAAGCTCTATCTACGCGTGGATGAGGAAGTGGACGAAAGGAACGATCCGATGCGGGCGGCAGAGGCCGCCGCTCGTTTGATGCAACAGAATTTTGCGATGCTCGGCCACTGGCCCTTGGCGGTCACCGCCTACAACCATGGCGCCGTGGGCATGGCGCGCGCGATGAAGGAAACCGGAAGCCCGGCTTTGGCAGACATCATCGAGAAATACGAAGGGCCCACCTTTGGTTTTGCTTCGCAGAATTTCTATGCTTCTTTTTTGGCTGCCATGCATGTGGCAAAAAACAGCGAGGCTTACCTAGGAATGGTGCCGCGTGCGCGCAAGCTGGAGTTCGATGAGTTCGTGATGCCACACTATATGGACCTTCATGCGTTTCTGGAGAAGCTGGAGATCAACGAGGCGGAATTCCGGGAGCTAAATCCGGCCCTCACGCCCGATGTGTATAAGGGAAAAAAGTATATGCCCGTGGGCTATACGGTGCGGGTGCCGATCGAGGTGCGCGGGAATTTTCTCCTGAAGTATGAGGCCATTCCCGCGGAATTTAAGTTCCAAGAGCAGAAGATGAACGAGGAGCCAGTGGAGCTCGTTAGCGACCGAAAAATAGAGTAGTTTCCGGCATCGCCACTGCCCGATGGGGATCATCTGCCAGGTCGATCAGGTAGAGTGCAGGTTTGAGATTCGCCTGTATGGTCTTCTGCACGATCCCCGGGCCAGGATAGAAGCCGCCTCCGCCCCAGCCATTGGGCGAGAGCTCAAAGGTGAAGGAAAAAATCCCTAAGGTGCCATAGGCCCAGTCGGTGGTATCGCCACTGGCGACATAGAGATCGCTTGTCTGCTGGGGATGGTAGCCATTCCAGGCGGCCATCGTGGTGGCCATTTTGCGGTAGGCCGCCAGATCACGGGCATTGGTGAGATCGTTATAGGTGTGGCCCCAGGGATAGAGGATGAGCTCGCTATAGGTATGGAAAGAGAGCAGCACCTTGAGGTTGGGCCGGCTTTCGAGGAAGCGTTTCATCGCCTGGGTTTCGGGTTCACTAAATGCTTCGGGCCCCATATACACATCCGAGCAGTTGTTTTTCGAGCTGCCGCCGGTGCCCCATTGGTAGCTATAGTTTCTATTTAGGTCAACGCCGGCGCATTTATTGTCAGCGCGCCGGTTCTTGCGCCACGATTGATACCTGCCACTGGCGATGTCGAACTCGGATCCATCGGGATTCACCTGCGGGATAATAAAGATATCGCGGCGGTTGACCAGGTCGATCACTGCGGGATCACGGCTCTCGAGCAGAAAGCGCGCCAGGCCTAGGGGCATTTCCACCGAAAGGTGCTCGCGGGCGTGGTGACCACCCATGAACACGATCCCAGGTAGGGCGGTGGGGGATTCCGCATTCTCCGCGCTGGCGTTGATCCGGAGGCCCCAGATTTCGCGGCCTTCCACGGTGCGGCCGAGCGAAAAAAGATGGGCTAGCTTGGGGTAGAGGGTCACTAAGGTGTCCAGCTCGGCTTTTAGCTCGGCATAATTATGATAGACCGCGTCCTGATCGGGAAAGTCCTGGGGGTTCATTTCTGAAGCGGCGAGGCTGCTCGTCACTTCGTAGCCTTGGAGACGTAGGGAATCCAGCACCTCGGCGGGCACAAAGCCATAGGCGGTGTCTTCCACCACGCTTTCGATCGAGAAGCCTTGGTTCACGATTTCGGTACGGCTTTCTCTGGTGGGGGCCACAATTCCCGCCCACTGCATAGTGGGTATCGTGGGTTCGGCATGGGCAGAGGCGGGGGTGCCTGGGTAGGCGAACAGGCACAATAGGGCGAAAAGGGTCCTGCACATATCGATTTCCTCCTTGAGGTGCAAAGTGACTCCAGCGCTTACAGTGTAGTCCAAACTATGCGATAACGAATTTCAAAATGAATCCTGACAGGGAATATCAGCATTTATCAGTGCTCTTGAAAGAATCACTATTCCCCTTCGTGGAAAATCACGGAAGGGTGTACGTGGATTGCACGCTCGGCGGTGGCGGGCACACTGCCGCGCTTCTCGAGAAGAAACCAAACGCCATCGTGTTCGCCTTTGATCGCGACCAAGCGATGATCACCAAGGCCAGCACACGCTTCCGTACGGAGATTGAGGCCGGCAGGCTGAAGCTCGTTCATAGCAACTACGGAGATATACGGAAGCGTTTGGCCGAGGCCGGAGTGAGTGCCGTGGATGGAATCCTCGTAGACGCTGGCGTGAGTTCCTTCCAGCTCGACCAGCCGGAAAGAGGTTTTAGTTTCCTCAGGGCCGGCCCACTCGACATGCGCATGGACCAAAACCAACCGCTCACCGCGTATGAGGTGGTGAACCACTGGCAAAAGGCCGAGCTCGAGCGCATTTTTTTCGTGTACGGAGAGGAGCGCTTCTCGCGCAAGATCGCCTCGCGCATCCTTGAGCGCCGGGCCGTGCAGCCGATAAACGATACCGTGACCTTAGCGGGTATCATCGAGGATTGTTTGCCCCGGGCCCGCGGGCCGAACCGCGGGGCCCATCCGGCCACCCGGATCTTCCAGGCCATTCGCATTGCGGTGAATGGCGAGCTCGATGATCTGGAAAAGCTGTTGGCCGAGCTTCCCGACATTTTGAATCCTAGCGGAATTTTTGCCGCCATCTCTTTTCATTCCCTGGAAGACCGTTTGGTGAAAGAGCGGCTTAAGTACCTCAGCGCCGGCTGCATTTGCCCGCCCATCGTGCTCCGCTGTGATCGCTGCGGGCGCCCCCCCGGATTTCTCCTGCAGAAAAAACCGGTTGTGCCCACCGACGCAGAAATCGCACGTAACCCCCGTGCAAGGAGTGCCAAGCTCCGCGTTTTTGTGCGAAACTTAGAATCTGCGGACGACAAGCCACAGAGCTAAGAGGGGAAATGGCGGTAGGCAAAAAAGGCGGCACCTTGCGGGTATTCGTCGTGGTGGCGGGCATCACGGTGATCACCCTATTTTTTGTTTGGACGCGCCTGCAGAATATCCGCCTCCGGCGTGAGTACAGCCGCTTGAAACAACGCGAGCAAGAAGTCCTGCTCGAAAACAATCGCCTGAAACTAGAGTGGGCGCGCCTAATTTCTCCTAAGCGCCTAGAAGACATCGGGCGCGAAAAATTCAATTTGAAACGCCCGCGCCCCGAGCAGGTGCTCGTGGTGAGCGAGCCGAAGACCTAAGATGGACAAAAATTTTCGCATTCGCCTTGGTGTTTGTTTCCTCCTGATCGCCGCCCTCGGCGTGGGAGTGATGGTACGCGCGGCTTTCTTGATGCTCGTGCCCTCCGATCGCCTGACCACCGCGATGAACCGGCAGTTCCGTCAGGACCCACCGCGCATGCCCCGGCGGGGCTATATCCTCGACCGCAACCTAGAGCCGATCGCCGTGAGCATGGAGGTGAAGTCTCTCTTTGCGAATCCCACCAAGATCAAAAAGAAAAATGAAGTGGCGCACCTCCTAGCAAAGGCGTTGCGCATGCCGGTGGCTTCCCTGCGCGAGAAGCTCAAGAGCGAGCGCGGCTTTCTCTGGATCAAGCGCCAGCTGAGCGATGTGGAGCTGGAAGCGATCGAGGATCTTTTTGAGCGTCATCCCACGCTCACGCTTGCTCTGGGCTTAGACAAAGAGAGCAAGCGCTTCTATCCCAACCAAAGCCTGGCTTCTCAGCTGCTGGGTTTCACCGGCCTGGATTCGAATGGGCTCGAAGGAGTGGAGCTTTTTTACGAGAAGGATTTGGGCGGCACGACGGAGAATAGGAAAAATACCGATGGGCGCACCCTCGTGCTCACCATCGACAAAGCCCTGCAATACACCCTCGAGGAAGAGTTGGAGCGGGGGCTGAAGGAGACCGGAGGCATTGCCGCCACCGCGATGGTCATGGATGCCGACACCGGCGATATTGTGGCTATGGCCTCGGCGCCCACCTTCAATCCCAATAAATTTGGCGCGAGCAATGCCCTCGTGCGCCGCAATCGCTCGGTCACCGACACCTACGAGCCCGGCTCCACGATGAAGCCCATTCTCGTGGCGGGAGCGCTCGAGGCCGGCGTGGTGAATCCCAAGAGCAAAGTTTTTTGCGAGTACGGCCGCATGCAGATCGGCAAGCACTGGA
Organism: Bdellovibrionales bacterium; assembly: GCA_021730855.1. Lineage (GTDB taxonomy): Bacteria > Bdellovibrionota > UBA1018 > CAIPTA01 > CAIPTA01 > JAKFYM01. The sequence goes on along the minus strand of JAKFYM010000019.1, from coordinate 7,329 downwards.
TCAACGAATCCGAGACCAAGGACAAATGGGGCTGGCTCACGATCGGGCAGGTGCTGCAGAAATCGAGCAATGTGGGAGCCACGAAAATTGGTTTCCTCTTTGGCCCCGAGCGCACCTACCAATGGTACAAAAAGATGGGCATCACCGAGCGCACCAAGGTGGATTTGCCCGGCGAGGCCGTGGGTTCTTTAGCCCGGCCCGAAAAGTGGTCCAAGATCCTGCAAAGCAATATCTCCTTCGGCCACGGCCTCACCGTGACCCCGCTGCAAGTTGTTCGCGCCTATGCGGCGATCGCCAATGGCGGTCATCTCGTGACTCCGCGCTTGGTACGGCAGCTGCACTCTTTTGAGGGGCAGATGCTGCGCGAGATCCCGCGCGGGGAGAAGCGCCAGGTGATGAGCAAAAAAACCACCGAGATCCTGGGGGCGATGCTTTCCGCCGTGGCCACCGACGAGGGCACGGCGCCTAAATCGGCCATCCCCGGATTTTTGGTTCTGGGCAAGACAGGCACCTCGCAAAAACCCGTCCCTGGCCAGGGGTATCGCTCGGGAAAATACATGGCGAGTTTTGTGGGTTTCGTGAAGGGCGTGAAGCCCAATTACGTGACCTATGTGATGATCGATGAGCCCCGCTTTCCCTACTACGGAGGAGAGGCGGCCGGGCCCGTCTTCCGCCGCATCATGACGGCGGCTTTGGCGCGCGAAGGAGTGTCGCCCGATCTCAGCCTCATTCCTGCCGATTCTCTTGGCAAAAATGAGGTGGATCCCAATAAGGTGCAGGATCGTTTCGTGGCTATGGCGGCGGCGCCCGCCCCGCCGGCTGCCCTCGCGCAGGCCGATGACTACTGGCTGATGCCCGACCTCTCCGGCCTCACCGCCCGCGACGTGATGGATCTTTTCGGCGGCAAGGATTTGCAGCTGCGCCTGCGCGGGGCCGGCAATGTGAAGCGCCAGAGCCCGGCCTCGGGATCGCTGCTGAAAAAGGGCGATACCGTGCTCGTGCGTTTGGAACGGGAGGAAGGCTTGCCATGAAAAGACAAAAAGATCTTTCCGCGCTCCTGCCCGGCGCTCCCAAAATCACCGTCACTGGGCTGCAATATGATTCGCGCAAGGTGCGGCCAGGGGATTTATTTTTTGCCGTGCCTGGTTTTCTCGAGGACGGCTCCAAATACGTGAAGGATGCTTTTGCCCGTGGAGCGGCGGCCGCGGTGGTGAAAAACGGCCTCGGTGCGGCCAATTGTTGGGAAGTGGAAGATGTGCGCAGGGCGATGGCCGAGGTGGCGGGCAAATTTTTCGATCATCCCGGAAAAAAGCTCCAGCTCTTTGGCATCACCGGCACCAAGGGCAAAACAAGCACGGCTTATTTGCTCGAATCCATCTTCCAGGCCGCTGGGAAAAAAACCGCTATTCTGGGCACGGTGGAATGCCGCCATCCGGGGAAAAGTTATCCTTCCCACCACACCACGCGCGAGGCCATCGATCTCCAGGAGTTTTTGGCCGAAGCGCTGGAGCATGGGGCAGACACCGTGGTGATGGAGGTTTCGTCCCACGCCCTCTCTCTAGATCGCGTGGCCGGCTGCGAATTTTCGGGAGTGCTGTTCACCAACCTCAGCCCCGACCACATGGATTTCTACAAAGAGATGGAGCCCTACTACCAGGCGAAGCGGCTGCTTTTTTTGCCGCCCTTCCGCAAGCCCGAAGCCTATGCGGTGGCTTATGCCGAGGATCCCTATGGCAAGCGCTTGCTGGAAGAGTGCGGTGGCAAGCAAGTTTCGTTTGGCCATGAGGCGGGGGACGTGCGGGTGCAAGAAGTGCGGATGCATTCCGCGGGGATCGCGCTCACGCTCCAATCGCAAAAATTCGGCAGCATTGCCCTCGATTCGCAGATGGCCGGAGAATTTAGCGTGCTGAATATCGCCGCGGCCGCCACCCTCGCCTTGGTGGCGGGCTGCTCAGCGGAAGCGGTGAAACAGGGGGTGCATGTCCTGCGCGGAGTGCCGGGGCGTTTGGAGCGGGTGCCTACCACTTTGCCGCTTTCGGTTTTTGTGGATTTTGCGCATTCGGGCCATGCCCTCGAGAATGTGCTCCGCGCCCTGCGGCCAATGTGCAAGAAGCGCTTGATCGTGCTCTTTGGTGCCGGGGGAGATAAGGACCCCGCTCGTCGCACCACGCAGGGGCAAGTGGCGGCCACGCTCGCTGATTTTTCGGTCATCACCTCCGACAATCCGCGCACCGAAGATCCGCTGAAGATCATTGCTGCGATTGAAGGCGCCTATCTGGCCGCGGGCGGCAAAAATTACCTAGTCGAGCCCGATCGCCGGGCGGCCATTCAGAAAGCGCTCACCATGGCCGAGGCCGGAGACGTGATTTGCCTGGCCGGCAAGGGGCATGAGACCGGGCAGATCGTGGGCGACAAGATCTTCCCCTTCGATGATCGCGTGGAAGCGGGAATTGTGTTGCGCGAACTCGAACCTAGCTGTTGACACCGCCTCCAGAAATTGTCCAAGATACAAAATGCTTTACCACTTTCTTGTGCCGCTCTCCGAGCAATGGAGTTTCTTAAACGTCTTCCGCTACATCACCTTCCGCGCTCTAGGCGCCGCGATGACAGCCCTGCTGATCTCCCTGGTGCTCGGGCCGAAGCTGATCACCTGGCTGAAATCGCTGCAGATGGGGCAGGTGGTGAGAGCCGAAGGTCCCCAGAGCCATTTGAAAAAATCCGGAACTCCCACCATGGGCGGGGTGCTGATCCTCTTTTCGATGCTGATCTCGATCCTGCTGTGGGCGGACCTCACGAATCGTAGCCTCTGGATTGTGCTCTTCATCACCTTTGCCTACGGAACAGTGGGCTGGGTAGACGATTACCGCAAAGTGGTGCGCAAAAACACCAAGGGCGTCTCGGCCCGGCAAAAGCTTTTCTGGCAGTTTTTGGTGGCGGGGGTGGCGGCCTGGCTTTTCCTCGAATTCACCGCCGTGAATGCTGATCTGCGCGTGCCTTTCTTTAAAAACTTCGTGCTCAACCTGGGCTGGCTCTACGTGCCCTTCTGCATGTGCGTGATCGTGGGGGCTTCCAATGCGGTGAACCTCACCGATGGCCTCGATGGCCTGGCGATTGGACCGGTGATCACCACGGCGGGCACCTTCCTGCTCCTGGCCTATGTGACGGGTCACATGAGGATTGCCGAGTACCTGGAGATCCCCTATATCGCGGGGGCAGGGGAGCTTTCGATCTACGCCGCGGCGATGGCCACCGCGGGCCTGGGATTTCTCTGGTTCAATGCGCATCCGGCCCAGGTGTTTATGGGCGACGTGGGCAGCTTGGCGCTGGGCGGCGGAATTGGGGCTTTGGCCGTGGCCACCAAGAACGAAATACTTCTTCTCGTAGTGGGTGGCATTTTTGTGGTAGAGGCCCTATCAGTAATGATCCAAGTAGCCTCCTTCAAGACTCGTGGTAAGAGGGTATTCCGTATGGCCCCCCTCCATCACCACTTTGAATTGAAGGGATGGCCAGAGCCCAAGGTGATCGTGCGATTCTGGATTATCTCAATCCTGTTGGCGATCGCGGCGATTTCCACCTTGAAGTTGCGTTAGTTAGCCGGAGAGAAGATGAAGCCCTCTATGTATAGCGGAAAAAAAATTGTGATCATGGGACTGGGAAAATCTTCCCTCGCCCTCACCAAGCTCCTGCACAGCCGTGGCGCGATTGTGAGCGTGAGCGAGCTAAACCCCAAAGACAATGTGGCCGAGCTCGCGAAAGACTTAGCGGCCTTGAAACCCGATGTGGAAGCGGAGTTTGGGAAACATAGCCCGGCTTTTTTCCTCGAGGCCGATACCGTAGTGGTTTCTTCGGGCGTGCGGATGGACACCAAGCCCCTCGACGAAGTGCGGGCCAAGGGCATCGCCATCGTGAGCGACATCGAGCTGCTTTCCCGGGAGATTGAGGCCCCGATCATTGCGATCGCCGGAACCGAGGGCAAGACCTCGGTGGCCTTCCTGGTGCGCGCGATCTTGGAGAGCGCCAAGAAAAACGTTTTTTATTGCGGCGATCATGGGGAGCCGCTGGCCAATTTGTTTTTGAAGAATACGAAGGCCGATTATGTGGTGCTCGAGCTCTCGGCCTACCAATTGGACAATTTGCAGAAGTTTCGCCCGCATATTGCCGTGCTCACCGCGATGCAGCCTCCTTTTCCGGAGCGTTTCCCTTCGGTAGAGTCCTATGCCCAGATCACCCGCCATCTCTTGCGTGGCCTCGACGACAAATGTTTCATCGTCTACAACTTCCGTGATGCCAACCTAAAGTCGATCGTGGCCGGGAATCCTGCTGCCAAGCGGGTGTACCGCCGGAAGGACCCCGCCAGTCTCGGGGAAGATGTGGCTAAGCTCTACAAAGGTTCTTGGCTAGCGTCGAGCGGCCGTGAGCTTGTTTGGAAGGACGACCAAGGCCGCGCCGTCTTCTCGATCCGCAATCTCCCGCTCTTTGGCCTGCACAATCGCGACAATTTGATGGCCGCCGTGAACGTGGCCAAAATCCTGGGCGTGCCCAATGAGAATATCCAGCATGTGATCGACACCTTTCCCGGTGTGCCTCATCGCTTGGAGTTCGTGAAAAAAAGGGGGGGCGTGCGCCTGATCAATGATTCTCGCGCCACTTCCGTGGATGCCCTACGCTTGGCCCTGGATTCCTTTCCCCTGGACCCGATCATTTTGATCGCGGGCGGGCGAGATGCCCAGGCAGATTTTACTTCGCTTTCGGAAGTGGTCAAAACCCGTGTAAAGACCCTCGTGCTCGTGGGCGAAGCCAAGGAACATATCAATCGCTGTTTGGGAGATTTCTCGGAGACTTTTTTGGTCGGCACCTTTGAGGAAGCCGTGTTGCTCTCGTACCAGAAGTCGCGGGAAGGCGATATCATCTTGTTGTCCCCCGGCTGCGAGAGTTACGATATGTTTGTAAGCTATGAAGAGCGGGGCAACTACTTTAAGAAGTACGTGGAAGAGATTTGATTTTCTTTCCTTCCTGCCTATTGTGCGGGGAGGACCCACCGATAAGCTGCTGCTTTTTTTAGCCATCAGTCTCGGCGCCTTTGGCCTCGTGATGGTCTATTCCGCGAGCTATATCTACTCTCAGGAAAAATTCGGCGACGGCCTCTATTATTTCAACCGGCACATAGTCTTTCTCTCGCTTGGTTTCCTGTGCATGGTGGCCTTTCGTTTTGTGGACTATCGCGTTTGGCAGCGGGTGGCCCTGCCTTTGTTTGGCGCCACGCTCTTCCTACTTGCACTCACCCTGGTGCCCGGGATCCAGCACCGGGCCGGTGGGGCCTCGCGCTGGTTGAACATCGGTGGCTTCTCCCTGCAGCCCGTGGAGTTCGCCAAGATCGGCCTGGTGATGGTGCTGGCGCGCATGCTAGCGGCGGAGAAGATCGACTATGCTCGCTGGACCACGGGTTTCTTTCACTTCCTCTGGCCGGCCGTGGCGCTTGTGGCCCTTTGCATGCTGCAACCCGATTTTGGCAGCTCGGCTCTGGTGATCTCCACCACCGCCCTGCTCCTTTATCTGGGAGGCGTGCATCGGCGTTTCCTGATCACTTCCGTGCTTGCCGTGCTGCCTTTCCTGGCGATCGCAATGATCGTGGCGCCTTACCGCCGTGCGCGCCTGCTCACCTTCCTCGACCCCTGGGCCGACCCGCAGGGCGCCGGCTTTCAGATCGTGCAGTCCTTCATCGCATTTTATCGTGGCGGCCTGTTCGGGGTGGGGCTTGGGAATAGCCGAGCCAAGATATTTTATTTACCCGAAGCCCATAACGATTTCATCCTCAGCGTGGTGGGCGAAGAGCTGGGTTTCGTGGGTTTTGGCCTTTTGAGCCTGGCATTCTTGATCCTGGTTTTTCGCGGCATCCGCGCCGCCGCCAAGGCCGATACGCGTTTTGCCTCCTTGCTGGGCGCCGGCTTGATCGCGCTCCTCGGCCTCGAGGTGTTCTGGAATGCCGCGATCGTGCTGGGTCTCTTTCCCACCAAGGGAATGAATATGCCCTTTATCTCGAGCGGAGGCTCCTCCATCGTGTGTGCGCTCACGGCCGTGGGCATCTTACTAAACATCTCCGCCCAAGGGCGCCGAGACCTGCGCTGAGGGACCCTTGCCAAATCCAAAGAAAATACGGGTGGCATTTGCGGGAGGAGGCTCGGGTGGGCATCTCTATCCCCAAGTGGCTGTAGCCGGAGAACTGAAGAAGCTTAGTCCCGAAGCAGAAATCTTTTTTGTGAGCTCGCGTGGCAGCATCGAGGAAAAGTTGGTGCCACGGGCGGGTTATGAGCTGCTGCTCATTCCCTCGGGCAAACTCAAGGGCCAGGGCTTCGTCAAAACGCTCGCTACGTGTTGGGCGCTCTTTTGTTCGGTCTTTGTCTGCCTTGGCCTGCTTCTGCGCCGCCGGCCGGATTTGATCTTCAGTGCCGGTGGCTATGCGGGCGCTCCTTACCTCGTGCTCGGCTCCTTGCTCGGCGTGCGCTGTGAGATCCTCGAGCAGAATCGTATCCCGGGCCTGGCGAATCGTTGGATGGCCAAATTCTGCCGCCGCATCTACGTGAATTTTGCGGCCTCCAAGGATGCGTTCCCCGGAAAGGACACGCGCGTGGTGGGGCATCCCTGCCGCCCGGAAATTGAAAAAGCGCGCTGGCCTGTAGGAACGGAGCTCGAACAGTTCCGACGAAATCCTTTTCGCCTCTTTGTGTTTGGCGGTTCGCAGGGAGCGATGGGCATCAATCGCCTCGTGACGGCGGCCTCGGCCCAGTGGCGCGATTTAGATATCGAGATCCTGCACCAGACCGGAGAGGCCGACTACGAACGCGTGTGCAAAGAGTATGAGGCGGCTGGCTTCTCCCGGGCCCGTGTGGAAAAATTTGTTTTTGAAATGGCCCAGGCGTTTCGCGAGGCCCATCTGGTGATCTGCCGTGCGGGGGCCTCGAGCCTTGCGGAGCTGGCCGCCGCCGGTAAGGCCGCGCTTCTCATCCCGCTTGTCTCGAAAGACCAGCACCAAGAGCACAACGCCAAGGAAATCGAAAATCTCGGCGCAGCGGTGACTCGCCTGCAGTGGGAGCTCTCGGGCGAAGGCCTTGCTGCGCTGGGGAAAGAGTTTTACACTGAACGAGAGAAACTCCTCCCCTTGGCCCGCAAAATGAGCGAGCTACATCACCCCGACGCGGCCCATAAGATCGCTAGCGGGATCCTGGAAGGATAAAATGGTTTATAAGAGCAGAAAAAAGAAAGTGCATTTCATCGGCATTGGCGGCATCGGCATGAGCGGCATCGCCGAAATCCTGCTCCACTCTGGCTATG
>JAKFYM010000272.1 GCA_021730855.1 Bdellovibrionales bacterium | reverse complement strand
TGCAAAAACGCTATCCCCTACTACTTTGTCGACGGGCACCGATTCGCCAGTCAACGGAGCTTGGTTGACAGACGACGTTCCTCGGCTAACTTTACCGTCCAGAGGAATTCTTTCGCCCGCCTTCAGCAGGAATATATCACCAACTTTCACCTCGTGAACCGGAACGGTAATAATCTGGCCTTTTCTCTCAAGATTGGCGACTTGCGGAGTAATGCTCAAAACTTCTTGGATGGCTTTTCTGGCCCTAGTCACACTGAAAGCCTCTAATAGTTCAGCAAAGGCAAAAAGAAAAGCTACGGAAGCTCCTTCTGAATACTCTCCGATCCCGAACGCTCCGACGACGGCGATACTCATCAGCACATTCATGTCTAGATTTTTGGCAAGAAGAGCTCGCCAGGCTTTAGGAAAAACGAGAGCGCCGGCCAGCAAAGTAGCGATAATAAAACTAGCCAAACTAAATAGGCTCGGAATAGTCGGCGCCGCATCGAGAAGAAATCCAATGCCTATGAGCGCGCCGGAGCTGCCGACCAAGTAAATCCTCGCTGAATTATCACTAAAAAAATTGCCCACTACGCCCTTAACTACCTTGACACCCGCTGTCTCAATCCTTCGACTAATCTCTTCCGGAGAGATTTGTGATGAATGGAGAACCGTAACTTTGGAGGCAATAATATTCGCGTCTATTAATGATATGGCTGGGTCTTTAAGTGCGCTTTTTATGGCCGCAATCTCATCGCCACAATCCATCCCGCTAATGGTAAAAACCGACCGGACAGACCCAAGAGGAGCCTTTGCGAAAGAGGCATTATCCTTAGATAAATCAGGGTCGATTGGAGCACTCCCGCAGCATTCGTCGTTTTTTATGTCCATATTTGCAAATCGCCCCTGTCGTGAGAATCTCGTGAAGAGTCAAAGACTACGCTACGTCACGTTTCCTAATTCTGGGTCGTAATATTTTTTCCAGGCGCTCTAATCGAGCAAACGGACGAATAGATCGAACGACTTCGTTCCTATTGAGATACTGAATCGCTAAATCTGCTGAAGAAAATTGAAGGCTTCTCGAAATTTCTGAGCCGACAATTACCTGTTTATAATTACTTTCATATAAATAGGCTCTTTGACCGTTCAACTCTTTTTCCAAGCGCCATACGTGATTATCGATAGCACGCCGAATGCTGGAAACCTCGAATTCTAAAACGAAAAATACCTGCTTTTTTTCTATGTGAGACATAAACTCTATCTCCGAAATGCTTTGCTTTTAATTTTCCGTCGCCTTCTCTACGATTTGGCCTTCTTTGAGAACAAGCCCGTTTAGTGCTTCGACCCTGGCAAAATGCTCGCTAGAGGTATCCGAAACTTTCGCTTTTCCCAGAAGGAACTTTGAGCAGATAGTTCGGCGTTTTCCACCACGAACTTCATTTTGAACTTCGGTAGATTTGCACTCGGTTCTATAGACATTCAGATTGTCGCCAGGCTTAACTTCATTCTCGCCAAGGCACACATGCCCTTCGGTTGGTGAGTCAGAAAACACCACGCTGCCACGGGTGTGAGCGTGAGAGCATGACGATAAAAGTGTCAAAATTAAGGCTAAGCTAGAGGCCTGGGCAATGAATGATTTCATATTAATTTCCTTCTTTCTTGTTGTTAGCGGATCGAGTTTAGTGAGCCACCCGACCTTTAAACTTGTTTTCAAAAATCGAATAGAGAATCGGCAGAACCAATAGAGTCAAAATCGTTGAGGAAATAATGCCTCCGATTACTACGGATGCTAGTGGCCGCTGTACTTCAGCTCCCACTCCCGTCGAAAGCATCATTGGCACGAAGCCAAAGATAGCTACCAACGCGGTCATAAGAACGGGGCGCAATCTAATGAGCGTCCCGGTGATCACCAATTCCATTCCGGTTTTTCCCTCCGCCTTGAGTTGATTGAAGTAGTTGATAAGCACTACTCCATTCAGCACGGCCACTCCCGAGAGTGCAATGAAGCCCACACCTGCCGAAATGCTGAATGGCAATCCGTTGAGCATTAGGCTGACCACCCCGCCTACCAGGGCAAAAGGAACGCAGAGAAAGATCAGAATCGTTTGCCCCACGCTACCGAAAGCTGCATAGATCATCAGGAAGACTACAATCAGTGCTGCGGGCGTAAGAACCAAAAGCCGACTTCGGGCTTCCTGGAGATTTTTGAAATTACCGCCCCATTGTACATAATAACCCTGAGGCAATTTCACCGCAGCCTCTACCGACTGCTGAGCTTCTTTTACAAAACTCTCCGTATCTCGCCCACGAAGATTTATGAGTACCGCTGATCTGCGATTAGAGTCCTCGCGATTGATTGATCCAAAGGTTTCCGCAAAACTCGTCGTGGCAACCGCAGATAAGGGAGCCGTTGTATTTGCGCCTACGCCTACAGGAAGAGATCGAATGGTCTCGAGTTCCGTTCTCTCTTCTTCCCCTAATCGAACGACAATGGGATATTTACGATCCCCTTCATAGAGGAACCCAGCCTCTTCACCGCCCAAGGCAATAGACACGGTTTCCAATACATCGGAAACAGAAGCTCCATATTGGTTAAGGGCCGCCTCTTTTGGTTCCACCTTTAGAACGGGGCTTGTACCAGCGAGATCGACTTCAACGTCACCTGCGCCTCTAACTTTAGAAACGACCGTTTGAATTTTTTTGGCGATATCCATATTCACTTGTAAATCAGGTCCAAATACTTTCACGGAAACGTCGGCTCTCGTTCCTTCCAAAAGTTCATTGAAGCGCATTTGGATGGGCTGCGAAGCCAAATAATTTTGGCCGGGAACTTCCCGTTCCAGTTTCGTGATGATTGCTTTCACCAGGGTTTCGAAATCGTGCCTTCCCTGCTCGTGCTTGGGCCAGAGACCACGATCCTTCAGCATGATATAGGTATCTGAGATATTGACGCCCATGGGGTCGGTCGCTACTTCGCTAGTTCCAATCCGAGAGAATACGTGCTCCACTTCGGAAAATTCTTTGATCACGCGGTCGGCTTTCAATTGGAATGCGATGGACTGATCCAAACTGATATTGACCGGCCTGATCATATGGAACGCGTAGGAGCCTTCGCTGAGTTGAGGAAGAAATTCTGCTCCGCGAGTGCCAAACAGTATTCCGCCAATCACCACAGCTACTGCCGCGCCGATAAGAGTCGCCTTGCGGAAACGAAACGTCGCATCAAGAAGCGGCTTATACGCGTTGCGGATCCACACCATGAGTTTTGGTTCTTTGTCTTTAATATTGGAGGATAAGAATAGGCTCGCTAGGGCGGGAATCGTTGTAAAAGAAATCACCAGGGCCGACAACACTGCTAGCGCGAAAGTGGCTGCCATCGGCTTGAACATCTTTCCCTCAACGCCTGTGAGAGCGAAGATGGGAACGAAAACTACTACGATAATGAGCTGTCCGAATCCCGCTGCTTTTCGAATTTCAATAGATGCGCTTGCAATGGCTTCATCCATCTCTTCCCGGTTTAGCTTTCTTCCTAACAGCTTCACCTTTTCCTGAATCACCCGGACACAGTTGTCCACAAGAATCACGGCGCCATCTACTATGATTCCGAAGTCTAGAGCTCCTAAACTCATTAGGTTTCCAGAGATTCCCAGTGGCTTCATAATCATAAAAGTCGCGAGCAAAGAAAGAGGGATGGTGACGGCAGTGATCACTGCCGCGCGAACGTTTCCGATTAATAGGAATAAGATCACCACGACCAGGGCCGCGCCCAATGCAAGGTTGTGTTCTACTGTGCCAAGGGTAGCGTTCACGAGATCCGAACGGTTATAAACCGTGGTCAGCACCATATTCTCAGGCAAGGTCTTTTGAATTTCTTCGATTTTGTCTTTTACTCTGAGGGAGACGGTACGGCTATTTTCTCCCATCAGCATCATCACGGTACCAAGAACAGTTTCCTGACCGTTTATGGTAGCGGCCCCCGTCCGCAATTCTTTTCCGAGCGTGACTTTGGCGATATCGCCAATCTTAATTACCCGAAAGGAATCTAGGTGCTTTACCGGCACTCTTTCGATGTCTTTCGGCGACTTGAACAATCCCACGCCCTGCACGAGAAACTGCTCGGCCGTTTGGGAAATATATCCACCGCCTACGTTTTGATTCGACTTATTTAAGCTTTCTGCGATGTCGTCAAAGTGAATCCCATAGGAGTTCATTTTTCGAATGTCAGGCTGCACGTGGTACTGACGCTCATATCCACCAGTGGTATTAATTTCGGCAACGCCTTCCACCGTTAAGAGACGCGGTTTTAGGAACCACTCTTGTACGCCCTTAACTTCCATCAACTGAACCAGACGGTCCTTAGGATTGGAGGCAGGGTTTTTTACGTCGAGAGTATATTGAAAAATTTCGCCGAGCCCCGTCGAAATTGGTCCAAGTTCCGATTCGGCACCCTTAGGGAGCTGCGGTAGGACGCCTTGCAATCGCTCGGAGACCACTTGTCTTGCCCGGTAAATATCAATTCCGTCCTTAAAAACAACTGTAACTTGGGAAAGACCAAATCTCGTGATCGATCTTACTTGTTCGACCCCGCCAATTCCGCGCATCGAGCTCTCCACCGGAAAGGTGATTGACCGTTCAATCTCTTCGGGGGCTAGGCCTTCAATCACCGTATTGATCTGAACCTGATTGTTTGTGATGTCCGGTACGGCGTCTATCGGCAGGCTTTGAAAAGCTTGGATGCCGGCGATACCTAACACCAAGGAAAAAAGTAAAACGATGTTTCGTTTGTAAACGGAAAACTGAATTATTTTGTTAATCATAGTGAACCTTGTAAATCTCGTAAAAAATTTCAATAAATTAAAATCTGCTAGTGTGAGTGGCCTTCGGGAGCGCCACCAAAAGCCGTAATCTCGGCAATTCTTAGAAATCCGATTCCGTTCGTAATGATGGAATCTCCGGTCTTTAGCTCCTTTGAGCTTACGATTAGTTCCTCTGCGTTTCGTCTATGCAGCGTGAAATCGATTCTCTTGTAGAATCCATCTCTCATTCGAAAGAGGTTCACCTCTTCACCGGCCAGTAGTCTTGCGGTGCTGGGAATTGTCCACGGGCCAGATCCGACTAGAACCTTGGATTTGAGCTCGAAATTTTTAATTGCCTCTGGCGATAGCTTGATTCCATCCTGCTCGGTCGCTGCTAAAATGCCTTTGTCCGGCCCCACTCTTGATCCGCCTTCTTCATGCCCGTGCTCGTCCTCATCGTGACCCGCGTGGCCATCCTTGCCTTCTTCCTTTCCATGATCGTGATCATCACCTTTTTCACCTTCATGTGCGTGTTCTTCACCCTCTTCGTGGCCGTCCTCGTGAGCATGTTCACTCTCTTTGTGCTCTTCTGCTTTTGGTTTATGGGCCGATTCGTCGTGGCCCTCATGCTCTTCGTGGCCATGGTCGTGAACCTCTTTAGGTTTCGAAGATTTCTCCGCTGATGCAACTCCAAAAAGGGAAAGGAAAAATACAGCCACTAGTGCGATTAAGGTTTTCATTAGTTCATCTCCAATGCTTTGCCATCGATGGCGTAGATATCGGCAAGCGCCGACAGGGTTTTGATTTCGCGTTCATTTCGTGATTTTTCCAGCTCTACAAACGTTCGATGCGCTTCAATTACGAGAGAGCTGGGTACAATTCCCCGCAGAAACATCCGCTCTACGTCCGTGTGCTTTTTCTCTATCTCTTGGTGTGAAAGAGTTGTCGCCAGGACGGCAGTGGACTGCTGATAAATTCGTAGCAATTCCTCACGGGCTGATTCTTCCGATAGAAGCGCCACGTTTTTTGAGGCTTCAAAGATTTTGACTCCGGCACTTGCCGCGGCCTTGTTTCCACCATTCAAACTAAAGAGTGGGAGCGGAAGGCTTAAATTGAATCCATAGAATTGATTCGAAGCTCCACCGGCACGCTCAATCTTCATGGATGGGCCCACTGTAATGGTGGGCCAGGTCTCACTTTTTGCTAAATCTAGCTCCGCTTCGGCCACCTTCAATTCGGCCTGAGCCGCCTTAAAGGCGGGCGAAGCCCCTCGTGAAGGAGAATCACTTATTTTGGGCCAGGTCTTTGGGCTGGAGGGAAGAAAGGTTTTGATTTGATCTACGCTCGTACCAATCGCGACTTTGAAATACGATCCCAGATTTGCCAATTCATCTTGAGTTTCTGCCTTCTTTAAATCGTATTCACTCTTTGCCATTCGAAATACTGACGCCGAAATGGCCTGTTCGGGAGAGAGTCCTCGGCGCTGCTGATACTGAGAAATCAGTTTAGAAAAAGTCGAAATAGACTCTTCAATCACTTCTTGTTCGTGCAAGAGCTGGCGAAGCCTATGGAGTTTCAAGAGCGCTTCGCTCCTCGCTTTAAATCTAGCGTTGGTTAATCGCGCATCGGCGAGAGAAGCTCCCCCTTCCGCAACTGCTTTTCGGGACGAGATCTTACCTCCCAACTCGATTGGGATCCCCAGCCCTATTTCTGTTTCACCTTGTTTTTCGCCTCCGACAGTTCCCGAAACTGAATCCACGGATACTTCTGGATTCACCCACTGCGCGGCGCCGCCAATACGGGCTTTAGCTTGTTCCGACTCAAGTAGTGCTCGTTGAACTTCGGGAGCTCTCTCCTCGGCACATAGTAAAACATCTTTAGTAGACGTTAATTTTCCGCATGAATTACTTGCTTCAGCGAGAAGCGGCGCAAGTAGAACGCCAAGAAATAAAGTGACTTTCTTACACATAGAAACCTCAAATACTGAATTTAGGGATTTTGGAATGGCTGATCCAATGCCACGCAATCAGAGGATTGCCGCACAACGGAACAACAAAAATGAGGGCTTATACGAACCGAGGAGGGCGGCGTAGACCGGCTAGAAAAGCGGGGTTGAAAGCCGAAGGAGCAAGAGTACTTCCCAGAGTCATCCGATCAATGGCGTAAAGATTTATGGAATTTTCGGCAAAAGAAAACGAACAGTGACCAAAGTGGCATTGCCCTAAATGACAAGGATCGCCGCAATTGGAATCTTCAGTATCTGGCGCCGTTAGGTCAGCCTGGATTACTTCTGGCTTGCTGAAGGTATCAATACGAATAAAATCAGAATGGCTAGCAAAAACTTCCGAGGCAATGGTGAGCCCGAAAAGGGTGATCATCAGGATTGCGGTGAACGTTCGAAGTTGCTGCACGCTACTGATTTATACTAAACCCAGCATCCTTGCAAGCCCCTAATCTATTGAGCTTTTTTAAGTCTTTGAAGTCTGGCGGGGCTGAGTACCGATCAGCAGATGCCCTCTTAGGCTCCAGCTCAGCCGAAATCTGATGATGAAATTTCTTCTTACCGAAATCGTTTTGCCTCTTCTGGAAATACCGAGATCGGCTTCCATTCAATGTTCAGTATGTCCCGTGATCGCTGCTCCAGGGTTCGCAGGCACTGTTTGGAATGGCATCGTTCGACGTCCAGGAGGCTCATCCCGAACTGAGCGAGCGCGGCAAGGACCATCAGCTTAACAAGCAAGTTATACATACAAGGTACTCCATCGTTATCACTGAAGCGCGGTGCGCCAAGTTTTGCACTTGGGCTCCGAGATCCAGCTTTTCCTCACTACTATTCGCTTGCGGCAAGCCCCTAGCTCGCGGCCCGAAAATAGATGTGAAAAAAGTGTGATTCTCTACAACAACCAACAACCGTTGATCGAAATAGAACACACGCGAATGCAACACCAATGGTTGAACTTCTATTGACTAACTCTTCGTTTTGTCTGATTATTTCTTTGGGATTGGATACTTACGAACTGCCCGGCAAAATGGCTGAAAAAGCCGCGATGTCGTCCAGTCCTGGGCACCAATTTATTACCGAATACAGAATACCGTATACAGTATTCGGAATTCAGTACGGAATTCCGCTTCCCACCATCAAGGGAGAAGAACCAGCATTCTCCGGACTTTCGCAAGCGCCTTAAGACGGACTTTGGTATGCCTGACGTATGAAGTTCCTTCCCTTCCTTGTCTCGATTCTATTCGGATTTCTCATCGGCATTGAGCGAGAGAGGCAACGCCTTCCAGAGGGCGCATTGGGCGTTCGTACGTTTACTCTAATCGCCATCTTAGGCTCCGTTGCCGGGTGGCGGCAGGAGACCTGGCTCAGTGTTCTGTCGGGCTCCTTTGTTTTTGGATTGGTCCTTCTCTCCTATTTTCGAGAAACACGCGGCAGAAAGACTGCCGACTGGGGCGTCACCACAGAGATCGCCGCAGGGATCATCTTTGTTTTAAGTTACATTTCTCACGTAAATCTCGTACTCGCCAGCATCTTGAGTTGTGTCGCCGCCCTACTCTTGTTTTGGAAAACGCCCATCCATCGCTTTACGAACAATATCAGTCATAGCGAAATGGAAGCCGCAGTTCTCCTATTTTTATTCGGGATTAGCGTGCTAACCCTACTGAAGGATCAGCCCATTGATCCATGGGGACTCTTCAATCCGTATAAGTTTGGCCTAATCATTCTCGTAGTGGCTGCAATCGAGTTCGGTAGTTATTTGGCAGTTAAAATTTTCGGCACAGCACATAGTTCGATAGTAATTGGATTTTGCGCCGGGCTTGTTTCAAGCACGGCTCTCGTGCTAACCACGAGCAGACTTTCCCGCACGAAACATGAATCGTGGCGGTACCATACGGCCATGGTGGTAGTGGGAAAGGTTGCATCGCTTCTGCAGCTCATCCTAGTGGTTATCCTTGCTTCTTCGAGTTTACTCCTGACAGTCACGGTGCTAGTGGGCGGTTCCGTTGTTGTTGGCGGCGCTTCGATTTATTGGCTCATGCATGCACAGCAAAAAAAAGATTTACCGATAGAAGTTCGTTCACCGATCGACGTACGTGGGGTACTTAGGCTGTCGTTCCTGCTTATTGGCATTTTTATGATCGTCGCATTCGCCCAACAGAATATTGGCGCCATGGGACGCGACATCGCCGTACTGGTCGCAGGCTTCGTGGATCTGCATGGTGGATCGCTGGCAACAGCTACTCTGTTTGAGCAGGGTCAGATTAGCGCCGCGACCGTGCAGTCAACCCTCAGCTTAACGATCATTGCCAGCTTCACGGCAAAGATCATTATTATGGCCTTTGTGGGGCGCGGAAAATTCAGAATAGCCGCCATCTCCACCTATGCGCTGATGATGATCACGGTTGTATTGCCGCTCATTTTTAATTTTAAGTCATTGTGAAACTTTTTTTTGCGTTCAATTTCCCAACCTGGAATACGTCTTCGTCTTTTATGTCAGATTCGCCAAATGGATGATTTTTAAATTACTTCAGGAGAGGGTCTTTACCAGTAGTTAAGCCTCGCCATTCCCGAAGTTAAGCAAGCCTGTGCATTGGTAGGCAAGGTTCTTGCTAGCCAGATGAATAAGCAAATGAACCGACAGGCTGAACTTAGCAAAACACTGAGAACGAATTTTTCCTGAAAGGGCACTTCCATGAACAAGAGTCTTATTTTTCGTCAGCTCTTCGACCGGCTAACCTCAAGTGCGGCGCAGATGAAAACCAGGAGGATCTATGAGCAAACTGTCACCTAAAGCCGTGAAGGAAAAACTTTCGAGTGAGCAGGAAAAAGTATGTTTTGTAGATGTGCGCTCGGAAGACGAGTTTAAATCTGGCCATGTACCGGGAGCGATCTGCGTGCCTCTTGACCGTATAGAATGCGGTACGGCTGAGCTTCCGAAAAACAAGCTCGTGATTCTTTCCTGCCAGTCCGGCAAGAGGTCCGCGCGGGCCCATGAACTTCTGAAGGCATCAGGCTACGACAATCTGACGGAAATGGAAGGCGGCTTTAGCGCCTGGGCCGCGCACGGATTGCCGATAAATCGCATTCGGCGCGCCATTCCCGTTATTCGCCAGGTATTGATTACAGCCGGAACTATGGTGTTCCTGGGCTCTGTTCTTGGCTTGACGGTAAACTCCGCCTTCTTCGCGATCCCGATCTTTGTGGGAGCGGGACTAACATTTGCGGGAGCCACGGGCTGGTGCGGCTTGGCTTACGTTCTTGAACAAATGCCATGGAATCGCAGCTCCTAGAAGTGGTCAAGTGGCACGTTGGAGGTACGAAAAACTATGTGCTCGTTCTTTCCATGGGTATCTTTATTTTTGTTTCCTTGTGGCACTGAGAAGCATTGTATTCTTGGCACGCGGACTGCACTTAACCTCGCAATAACTAGGTAAGCGCTGATCGAGTGGCCCAGGAGGAGACAAATCATCTCACGGGCGGACTTCGCGGCTCACACCCAATAAAGGATGATTCATGGAAAATGCAAAGTGTCCCTTCTCCGACAAACACGGTGCCCGCGCTGTGCAGGGGACTCAGTCCAACAAGGACTGGTGGCCAAATCAGCTTAATCTTCAAGTTTTGCGGCAACACTCTTCCAAGTCAAATCCCTTGGGCGGTGAATTCGACTACTCCGAGAGCTTCAAGACGCTGAATTATGCAGCTCTGAAGCAAGACCTCCGCCAGCTCTTGACGAATTCGCAGGACTGGTGGCCCGCCGATTGGGGACACTACGGCGGACTATTCATCCGCATGGCTTGGCATAGTGCCGGCACCTACCGAACCCTCGACGGGCGCGGCGGCGCCGGCACCGGCAACCAGCGCTTTGCCCCGATCAACAGCTGGCCCGACAACGGCAATCTCGACAAAGCCCGACGGCTGCTCTGGCCTCTCAAAAAGAAATACGGCAGTAAAATTTCCTGGGCCGATCTGATGATCCTTGCCGGTAACGTGGCCCTGGAATCTATGGGCTTCAAAACCCTTGGTTTTGGCGGCGGGCGTGAGGACATTTGGGAGCCAGAGCAGGAAATCTATTGGGGTGCGGAGACAACATGGCTGGGTGACAAACGCTATAGCGGCGATCGGCAGCTCGAGAATCCCCTGGCGGCAGTGCAAATGGGATTGATCTATGTGAATCCCGAGGGGCCAAATGGAAAACCCGACCCGGTAGCATCCGGCCGCGACGTGCGTGAAACTTTCGCGAGAATGGCGATGAATGACGAAGAAACAGTCGCGCTTGTGGCCGGCGGGCATACCTTCGGTAAGGCACATGGCGCAGGCGACCCTAAGCTTGTAGGCCCTGAGCCTGAGGCCGCTCCGCTGGAGCAAATGGGTTTGGGCTGGAAAAACAGCTTCGGTTCAGGAAAGGGCATTCATACGACCACTAGCGGGATCGAGGGCGCCTGGAAGCCCAATCCGACGAAATGGGATAACGGATACTTCGAGATGCTCTTCAAATATGAGTGGGAGTTGGTAAAGAGCCCGGCTGGAGCCCAGCAGTGGCTCGCAAAAAATGTAGAAGAAAAAGACATGATCCCCGACGCTCATGATCCGTCCAAGAAAAATCGGCCCATGATGACGACCGCGGATATGTCTCTTCGGATCGATCCCATCTATGAGCCAATCTCCCGCCGATTCCATAAAGATCCGGTGGCTTTTGCCGACGCCTTTGCTCGCGCTTGGTTCAAGCTTACGCACAGAGATATGGGGCCCCGAGCACGCTATCTTGGACCTGAGGTGCCTAGGGAAGACCTGATTTGGCAGGATCCGATTCCTGCTGTCGATCACGCCTTAGTTGATGACAAAGATGTTTCAAATTTGAAAATGCACCTTACGCAGTCTGGACTTTCGATCTCTCAGCTGGTTGCCACCGCCTGGGCGTCGGCTTCTACTTTCCGGGGATCCGACAAGCGTGGAGGCGCGAATGGCGCCCGTATCCGTTTATCTCCACAAAGAAACTGGGAAGTGAATCAGCCCGAGGAACTCGCGAAAATTCTTTCGAAGCTGGAATCCATTCGAAAAGAATTCAATGCTTCGTCGAGCAAGAATAAAGTTTCGCTGGCCGATCTGATCGTTCTTGGGGGCTGCACTGCCATCGAGCAAGGGGCAAAAAAAGCTGGCTTCAATGTGACGGTTCCCTTCACACCGGGGCGCACTGACGCGAGCCAGGAGCAAACGGATATAGAATCATTTTCCGTGCTGGAACCCAAGGCCGATGGATTCCGTAACTATGCCAGTAAAGGCATGGCTAAATACGCGGCGGAACTTCTTATCGATCGCGCGCAGCTACTACGGCTGACCGCACCGGAGATGACGGCACTAATCGGCGGTATGCGTGCCCTCAATACAAATTTTGGCCAAACTAAGCACGGTATTCTTTCCGAAAATCCAGGAGCACTCACTAACGACTTCTTCGTGAATCTCCTGGATATGAGCACGGATTGGAAACCCGGCACCAGTGAGGGAGAGTATGAAGGCGTTGATCGCTCCACTGGACAAAGAAAGTGGACGGCAACTCAGGTAGATCTCGTATTTGGATCAAACTCGGAGCTTCGTGCCCTATCGGAAGTGTATGCCCAGGATGATGCCAAGGAGAAATTCGTCAGAGACTTTATTGCGGCCTGGAATAAAGTAATGAATCTGGATCGGTATGATCTTAGATGACCATATTTGGGCTCTCCTGCGGCTCTCAGAGTCTCGCTTTTTGCCTTTGAACCAATGGCTGAAGACCTGGCCAAACGAATCAAAAAAGGGAAAGAATCAGCCTAACCCGGCCGCGCCTCCCATCGCCTTCGACCCGCTCCACTTCAACCAAACCACAGAGTTTCCCAATTATTTTTTGCCCGCAAAATACCGCGAAGGAAGTAACCTCACAAAACCTATCTCCGAAAGTGTCAGGAAATGACATTTGCCCTATTTCCTAGTTCGTAGTCTTCTCGGACCGCTCGAAACCAAGCTTGGTAAAAAGCTGGGTTTGGGGAAACGAGCAAACATCTATAAAGGGGGAATATCATGAAAAAGCTAGTCGTAAGTTTGGGTCTTGCCGTTTTGGCTGCTCCTGCTTTTGCTAACAACCAGTCCACTGCCATGGATATGACGGAGCTAAACACCATGCTACGTAGCCAAACCTGCTTCGCACGCGATGCTGCTGGCCGTTGGTATTCGCGCGGCAATCCCGGCGCAGCTCTCCAAACCTGCCATGCCTACACCCGCGTAGGTGGCTGTTATTTCTGGGGCTGTAATGAAAACTTCGACGATGACAATAACTAAACATTGGTTATAGAAACTAAAGGGGGAATATCATGAAAAAGCTAATTCTAAGTTTGGGTCTCGCCGTGTTGGCTACTCCTGCTTTTGCTAACAACCAATCTGCAATGGATATGACGGAGCTGAACACCATACTACGCAGCCAAACCTGCTTCGCACGCGATGCCGCTGGCCGTTGGTATTCGCGCGGCAATCCCAGCGCAGCCCTCCAAACCTGCCATGCTTACACCCGCGTAGGTGGCTGTTATTTCTGGGGCTGTTATGACAATACCGAAGAGGACAGCAACTAAATATTAGTTGTAGACACTAATTGCCGACCAGCCTCAAGCTGGTCGGTTTTTTTTGGCCAGGCGGGGATTAAAAGAGAGGCTTCTGCGGACCGGGCACAATGTCCATCAAATCGGGGTCGATTCCCTTTTCGCGCAATTCCTTATTATAGGCCTTTTGCTCTTTGCGACTACCGCGTTTGTCGTCTTTTTCCTGGCGCTTTTCTTTTTGCGCTCGTTCCCGATTGCGTTTTTTTTGGGTGATTTGGTTAGATGA
Organism: Bdellovibrionales bacterium; assembly: GCA_021730855.1. Classification (GTDB taxonomy): domain Bacteria; phylum Bdellovibrionota; class UBA1018; order CAIPTA01; family CAIPTA01; genus JAKFYM01. The sequence goes on along the minus strand of JAKFYM010000272.1, from coordinate 3,396 downwards.
AGACATTCTCACTCCTTTGCCCAAGATCCGCGTTAGGGGAGCTCAGAGGCCTAAGAGTACCGTTTGCGGACAAAGAAAGATATGATGAGCCTCTTTTCTTAGAGCTTTCTAAGCCCCCTAGCCCGTCAAGTGCTAAGCAACGCGAGCTCGGGCAATGCGGAAGTGCCACAGCAGCTTGGTGCCACCAAATGCGCAACGCATTAAATTGTTTTTCCTAGACGAAATCGAGCAAAAAGAAGCCCCTAATCCCTTTGACAAACCCCCACCGCCAACCGTAAGTTTCTCCTTTCTTACAAGGTCTCCCATCAGAAAAAACCGGAGAGGTGTCCGAGAGGCCGAAGGAGCCTGATTCGAAATCAGGTATACGTTAATAGCGTATCGTGGGTTCGAATCCCACCCTCTCCGCCATCAAAAACCCGACGTAGGCTTTAGCCTGCGGCGGGTTTTGTGTTTTGCGCAGACGTGGGATTCGAACGTGAGGATCGGCCGCGATGGATCGCAAAGCGATCTAGCGCGGTAAGCCACGCAGGATGCGTGGCTTAGACCGCAGGCCGCCCCCGGAGTGAGCGCCGTGAGGGCGCGAACGCGAGGGGGCGACAAAAATATCAGGATGATATTTTTGGACTCGTAGCCGCAGGCGCAGAGCCCCCGCAGGGGGTGGCGGCCAGGATGGCCGACATCTATCCCACCCTCTTGGTTTAATCAAAAAAAATCTCGAAGTATTTCCTGGGCAAGAGGCATTGAAATTGGATCAATAATACTTCGAAGTTCTAGTTTCAATACCGACTGGGCGTCTTGAAAGTTTCGATCAGCTCCCCAAGTTTCAAGATTTTGGAGGCTAAAAAGTTCTTTGTATACAGTTGCGATCTCACAAATATCTCCACTATATATTCGTTGTTGATCGTTTCGAAATCGAAACGGATCGTACTCAGCCGCGAAAGAATGGTCGCTAGAAAGAATTGCCCGAATCTTTGCTAGGCTTGAAGCACCAGATAGCGGACGGATTCCCTCTAAACTGGAAACCGCACCGACGAAATCTTTTGTTGGAAAATCAAGTTGACCTGCCTCACCCGCAGCATTTGTAGCCGAAATTTTTAGGTTTCCAGACTCTTCTATCCGTTGAATTTCGAGCACACCTATATGTGCCATCGGCCGCTGATGGTAGCCACTTGCGATATTAAAACCAAAACCGAAGAACTTCTGCCCGACTACTAATTCCATTTTGATGACCTCCGAAAAGCGATAGGGTTATACCATTTTGCGCGACGCATAAAAAGAGAGGGCTGAAAGGTTTTTAGGAACGGTCACTACTCAAATTCGTTAGGCCATTGCTGATGACTAAGATTAAAAGGATCTCAATGACTTAGCTGGTTGGGAAAGACAAAACTCCCTCTCCGCCATCAAAAACCCAACTGTTGAAATGCCTCTGGCGGCTGAAGTATTCCCTTTGGACTTCGAATTAGCCCCTCCAGGTAACATTGGGCGTGAATATTGCCGCGAACTAAAAAAGTCTGTTCTAAGAAAAATCTTTTTTCATTCCAGTAGAGCAATCTCGTTTTCACTACAACTCGATCGAAAGCCGGCGAAGGCCGGAGAATTTATAAAGAAAAGACCATTGACCGATTCTGCAAAGTCAAAATGTTTAGGTTATCTTACTCGATCACAAGAAACTTCTGACGGTGCAACCAATGATCTCTGAGCCGTGGCACTACGCAAACGACAAACAACGCCCTGACCAACTCTAGTCACCTGGGCAATATCTGGAACGAGACTGGCGGCACCAAGACCAACGGTATTAGGAAACAGCCGAGGACAACCTTCAGGCTCTGGGCCATCCGCGGATATGGAGCACCGAGGCCAACCATAAATATTGAAATCTACGTGACTTCCCCAAAATGAAAGAACGCTTTGGATCGCCTGGTCTTGTGTCTGGAAAGTTAAAATCTTGGGTTCCACGCGAGCGCCACTCAGCTCTATCCCCGAGGTCACTTCTAATTGCTTCGCCATTGAGGGTGAGACATATGCGGCCAGCTGCACTTCATAAACATGGTTTTGCGCTGCTAACAAATCCATGGCGTAAAAGAAAACTATGCCAGCCACAAAAATAGAAAAACTTTTCATTTCAACTCCAAGCGTCGGATTGTCAGCTAAATTTTTTACTATCGGGCATGGATGCGTTTACCGTCCAGGCGCGTGAGCGAGCTGGAAACGGACACATCTAACCGATAGGCATCTAATAGGTGAATTTCTTGAAAATGGAGATTCATCACCGTTCGGTCGTTTATGCCCAAGTTCCGGCTGAAAATTTCCTGAATTTGACGGCAATACTTCAAACGATCGCTAGCCAGATCCTCTGCCGAATGCAAGCCATAGGCAATGGCAGAAAATGTTTGATTCCCGACCTGCACCACCGTATCGGTGGTTCCATTAGTGCCCAACTGGCAAGCAATCGTAATATTCATCCCATCTACTGTAGTCGCTGATAGCCAACTCACTCCGTCGCCGTTAAGAGTGAAAGGATCAATCTCATAGGAAAGGTGCATCGCATTCGATTGCGCGTTTGCAATAGTGGAAAAAAGAACGAAGAAAGACGTAAAGAAAATCTGCAACATATAGATAACCTCCAGGGGGGCTATGTAACGATTTGATACCGATTCGAGGAGCACAACTAACGCAAAGCACTAATAGCGTCAACAGCTAAGTCACCTGGAGTGATAGCTCTTAGTCCAAGGATCACTAACGCCATCTATTAAGTGAAGAAACGCTATTGTAGGCACATTCCCACTTTCAAGCTTATTCCACGCCCGAGACCAAGAGAAAATCCCTGCTTACCAATCGACAACTCTCTAGCTCCCGCAGAATTGCAGCCGCCACAATCTCATTCCCTCTTAGGTAGAGGTGCCCGGAGTCAGAATACACCTTATCTTTCACGGAAGAAAAAACCTTAGAAAGGTCCGTCACGCATTCCCGGCTAGTCTTTTCTCTTTTTAATTCCTGAAACAATTTTCTCACATTCCCATAGAACCACGTCCGTGCGGTCAAGTCCTCGTCTCCTGGCCAAGAATTTCGCTCCTCCGCTTCAAGCTCTTTTCCATCCACCCCCATAATTGGCTGAAGAAAAAAAGCAATCCGGATTCCCCTTCTTCTTGCCACGTCCATCATCAAGCGAAGATTATTTTCATACATCTCTATCGCTTTAGGCTCGTATGGCTTGGGCCTGGGCACAGCTTTAGAGCGAAAAAATAAGATTGTGGGCATTCTATTTTGCAAGAAATGCAAAAGCGCACTGCGATCACAAGCCAGTTTCATACCTTCGCTCAAGGCTCCTGCGGTCACTTGCAAAAATATTTTGGCACTGCCAAAAAACGTAAAGGACTGATTTAGACGCGAGTCATT
>JAKFYM010000281.1 GCA_021730855.1 Bdellovibrionales bacterium | reverse complement strand
GTGTATTTGGACCCGATGTTCCCGCGCGACAAAAATGCCTCGGCAAAACAGAAAAAAGAAATGCAGCTCCTCAGTGAGCTCGTGGGCGAGGATGCAGATGCGGAAGAGTTATTCCAAGTAGCTTGGGGAGCGGCCTTGAAGCGGGTGGTGGTAAAACGGGCAGACGATACCCCCGCCCTAGAAATCGGTCGGGAGCCGGATTTGGTGTTCCCCGGAAAAACCGTGCGCTACGATGTGTACCTGAAAGGGTAAGTGCATGAAAAAATATCTACAGATTTTCTTGGGCAAAGAAATTGCTTCGGGTTTCTTATTGCTAAGCTGCACCTTATTCGCCCTTTTTTTGGCAAACTCTAGCTTCAGCGAGTCTTATTTTTCGCTCCTGCACTTCCCGGCTTTCGGCCACAGCCTACACGCTTGGGTGAATGATGGCTTGATGGCCATTTTCTTTTTTCTTGTGGGCATGGAAATCAAGCGCGAGCTCGTGGCGGGAGAGCTTGCCAGCCCGAAACAAGCCGCTCTACCGATAGCCGCCGCCATCGGCGGCATGGTGGTGCCCGCGCTGATTTATTATGCCTTCAACCCTTCGGGGCTAGCCGCGCGTGGCTGGGGCATTCCCATGGCCACAGACATTGCGTTTGCGCTGGGCGTGCTGAGTCTGTTTGGCAAGCGGGTGCCACTGCCACTGAAAATTTTCCTCCTTGCTTTGGCGATCGTAGACGACCTAGGGGCAGTAATGGTGATCGCCCTTTTTTATTCGGGTGGAATCTCGGGGCCTGCACTGGCAGTGGCCGTGGCAGGTTTAGGCGCGATGGGGCTTTGCCGCTATTTAGGCTGGAGTCGCTACCTCCCGTATGTTCTCCTGGGAGTGCTGGTGTGGGCGGCCGTCTGGCGCTCGGGCATCCATGCCACTGTGGCGGGCGTGGTAATCGGTTTGCTCACTCCCTATCGTTTTTTCTCCAAAGAAAATACCGCGTTCTCGCCCTTAGAGGATCTAATCCATAAGCTCCATCCCTGGGTGAGTTTTGGCATCATGCCGATTTTTGCGCTCGCAAATGCCGGGGTGGACGTGAGGGGCGCGGAGCTAAACGGATTGGTGAGAGATTCCGTCTTTGTGGGCGTATTTTTTGGATTAGTTTGCGGAAAACCCCTAGGCATCTTGGTGGCCTCTTGGATTGCCGTGCAAAGCAAAGTGGCGAGCTTGCCAAGAGGAGTGGGGTGGGGCGAGATCCTCGGCGTGAGTGCCTTAGGAGGAGTAGGCTTCACGATGGCGCTTTTTATCTCTAGCTTGGCCATGGCACCCGAGCAGGAAGTTTTTTCAAAAATGGGGATTCTCTTGGCTTCGGTAGTGGCCGCAGTGGGCGGAGCGGGCTGCCTGGCGGTGGCTTTTCGGTTTCGCAGGCAATAAAAAAACCGTGGATTACTCCACGGTTTTTTTGCTTTGCTGAAATCCTTTCTAATCGAGGCGTCCGACGAGGGCCAGCCGTGAAGCGCCCTATTGGGCGCTGGAACGGGGGACCGAGGAGGCAACGAAGAGTAGGAAGGATTTCAGCAAAGCAATTAGTATCGATAGTGCTCGGGCTTGAACGGGCCTTGCTGCGGCAGGTGCAGGTAGTCTGCTTGCTTCTTGCTGAGCTTGGAGAGTTTCACGCCGATCTTGCCGAGATGCAAGGCGGCCACTTTTTCGTCCAGGCTTTTGGGCAAGCGATAGACATCCACTTTTTTATACTTCTCGCGATTGGTGAACATCTCGATCTGCGCCAGCATTTGGTTCGAAAAGGAATTCGACATCACAAAGCTCGGGTGGCCCGTGCCGCAACCTAGGTTCACAAGGCGGCCCTTAGCGAGCAAGATGATGCGGCGTCCGTTCTTAAAGGTATGAAGGTCTACCTGCGGCTTGATTTCCGTCATTTTGGAATTGTTCATCAGCCAAGCCACATCGATCTCAATGTCAAAGTGACCGATATTGCAGACAATGGCGCCATCCTTCATCTTCTCAAAATGTTCTTTGGTGATGATGTCGCAGCAGCCCGTGGCCGTCACATAGATATCGGCCTCTTTCACGGCCTCATCCATCGTGGTCACTTCGTAGCCTTCCATCGCGGCCTGGAGGGCGCAGATGGGGTCCACTTCGGTGATGAGCACGCGGCAGCCATATTGACGAAGCGATTGAGCGGAGCCCTTGCCCACGTCTCCGTAACCTGCCACCACGGCCACTTTTCCGGCGAGCATCACATCGGTGGCGCGCTTGATGCCATCCGCTAGGGATTCGCGGCAGCCATAGAGATTGTCGAATTTGGATTTGGTAACGGAATCATTCACGTTGATGGCGGGGATTTTTAGCTTCCCTTGTTTCATCATCACGTAGAGGTGATGCACGCCTGTGGTGGTTTCTTCGGTCACGCCGATGATGTTTTTCAAAAGCTGCGGGTATTTGGCGTGGACCATCTGGGTGAGGTCGCCCCCGTCGTCGAGGATCATATTGAAGCCCTGGCTGCCCCAGCCTTCGATAGTCTGCTCGATGCACCAATCGTATTCTTCCAAGGTCTCGCCCTTCCAGGCATAGACCGGGATGCCAGCGGCGGCGATCGCCACGGCGGCATGATCCTGGGTGGAGAAAATATTGCAGCTCGACCAGCGCACTTCGGCTCCGAGCTCAATCAAGGTCTCGATCAGCACGGCCGTCTGGATCGTCATATGCAAGCAACCCGTCACGCGGGCGCCCTTGAGTGGCTTTTGTTTGCCAAATTCTTTGCGGATCGCCATCAGGCCGGGCATCTCGGTTTCGGCGATGCGGATTTCCTCGCGGCCCCAGCGCGCCAATTCGGCGAAGACTTTGGGGTCGTTCATGGCCTCTTTGCAGACTTTGTAGTCTTTGGTTTTGGGGGAAAAGGCAAAATTCTTCTTCGTTTTTTTCGTCATAGATTTTGTCGTCATGGGCAATAATCTAAGCCACGGTTCCGGAAATAGCTAGCGACAGCGCCCCGCAATAAACAGAAAAATCACTGCCCCCATTCCCGCAGGATGCGCTCTTCTTCCTCGGCACTTTCCACTTTTTTGAACCTGGCTCCAGGGGCCCCTTTCACCCGTGCTTCGCAGGTCTTCCAGTCCTCGTCCCGGTACAACTTCCCGTGAACCAGCGAAAGATAGACGGCTTTGCGCTTTTTGCGGGCGGGATCCGGAAGAGGGGAGGGTTTAGGAACGCGGTCTACGTCATAGGTATATTTTGCTTTTTCGCCCTGGTAGAGGGTGATTCCTTGGCCTTGGGCGAAGGCCACCGCAATTTCGTCGCAGCGTTCGTTGCCATCATAACCGGCATGCCCCGGCACATAGAGCCACTCCACCGTAAAACCATTATCGGCAATCACGGCCTCGAGTTTTTCCCAAATTTCCCGGTTCGAAACATCTTTGCCATCTTGGGTTTTCCATCCACGTTTCTTCCAGCCGTGCACCCAGGCCGTGATTCCTTGGATGACATAGGTGGAATCGGTATAGAGCCGCACCTCTTTGGTGGAAAGCTGCTTGACCCGCGTTAAGGCAAGGAAAGCTTCCACTGCGGCGGTGAGCTCCATGCGATTATTGGTGGTTTTGCTCTCGCCCCCGCCCAGCTCGCGCCCCTTTCCCAAAGGCGAAATCAGCACCGCCCCCCAGCCCCCGGGGCCCGGATTTCCCGAGCAGGCACCATCGGTAAAGATCACCACTTTGCCGTCATTCAAGGCCATTTCCGCTCCTCTTCCACCTTGGCGATCTGGATTCGGAAGCCGGAGTACCACTCCTGTTTTCCTCGCGCTTGCGCCCCTCGGTGCGCGCTCTCTTCCCGCCAGCGTTCGATGTCTTCGCGAGACCGCCAATAAGAGACAGTGATCCCGTGCCCTTCTTCCTCACGCACCGATTCCATTCCCAAAAAGCCGGGCATCTTGCTTGCTTTTTCTTCCATGCGCGCGCTCATTTCCGCATAACCGGGCGCAGGGTTTTTCAATGCAGACTGGAAAATCACGGCATAGTAGGGGAGAGTGGGCATAGAGGCTTTGCGCGAGCATCGCATGCTATGTTAGGTTCTGGCAATAATCCCTTTCCCATTGGAGGCTTAGATGTCGTTTCCTGAACCAACACCAGAAGAGAACCCTGTTGGCATAGAGGGCATGGCCTTCTTGGAGTACGCGAGCGCGCAGCCGCAGGCTTTAAAAGATCTCTTCCAGCGCATGGGGTTCACGCGCACGGCGCAGCATAAGACGAAAAAGATGCATTACTATGAGCAGAACGAATGCGTGTTCTTGCTCACCGAAGAGCCTAGCTCTTTTGCGGAAAGTTTTCATCGTGCGCACGGCCCCTCCATTTGCGCGATGGGCTGGTGGGTGAAAAATGCAAAGAAGGCCTTTGAAGTGGCGGTGTCTAAGGGCGCGCGGCCCTATGAGGGCGACAAAGCCTCTCTGCCTTTTCCGGCCGTCTATGGCATCGGCGATTCCCTGCTCTACTTTGTGGACAATCGCTTCGAGCTAAGGAACCACTTTCAGGCCACGAACGAAAGCCCCGTTCCACAAAAGGGTTTGCTCAAAATCGACCACCTCACCAATAACGTTCCCCGGGGCGAGATGGAGAAGTGGTGCGATTTTTATTCGAAAGTCTTCAACTTCACCAATGTGCGCTACTTCGACATCAAGGGCACCAAAACGGGCCTGATCTCGAAAGTGATGGTGAGCCCTGGCTATAAAGTGATGATCCCCATCAACGAGCCCTCGGATGGAAAATCCCAGATCCAGGAATACATTGAGGAGTACAAAGGCTCAGGCATCCAGCATGTGGCCTTTTTGGTAGCGAACGCGATGCATACCGTGCAAGAGCTCAATAAAGACAAAATTGCTTTTCTCGATGCCCCCCCGGCCACCTACTACGAAATGCTCAAAGAGCGCTTGCCTCTGCTTTGGGAAGACCGGCAAAAGCTGCAGCAGCTCTCGCTCCTAGCCGATGGCGACGAAGCCGGTTACCTGCTGCAGATCTTCACCAAAAACATGCTCGGCCCGATTTTTTACGAGATCATCCAGCGCGAAAATCACTGGGGCTTCGGGAACGGGAATTTTCAGGCGCTCTTTGATGCCATCGAGCGCGACCAAGAGAAACGTGGCTATTTGAAATAGAGGGAGATCTATGTATTTCACTTCCCAGGGAATCTTCACTCGTCAGGCGCATAAGGGAATTCCTGAAGGATGCGTGGAAGAGGAGCAGGGCCGCAAAGGTTTTTACGGCGCCGTCTCCCACCTCATCCGTCGCAAGGCTTCCACACGCTGGAAATTGATCGACGGTCCGCTCAAGCCCCGGATGTTCGACCTCGTGAAGGCCGACAAAAGCGGCCGCCGCCAGCGCCTGCTCTATAACCAAGACATCACCCTCTATTCGCAGTGGGTCTCGCCGGATGACGCCAAAAACCTCACCGCCTTTCGCAACGCCGATGGCGACTCTCTCTATTTCTGCCATATCGGCACCGGCACCTTACTCACCGAATATGGTCTCCTGAAATACCGCCCTGGCGATTACCTCATGATCCAAAAGTGCATCGCGCATTTATTCTTGCCCGAGGTGGATTCCCAGTTCCTGATCATCGAGAACCTCTCTGGCGACTACCGCGAGCCCGACCGCGGGATGGTGGGAAAAAACGCCGTCTACGACACCGCCCAGCTCGAGAAACCCGATCTCACGGGCCAGCAGGAATTTTTGCAAAAGAACAAAGCCCGCTGCACCGTAGTGGAAGTGAAACATACCGACGAAATCACTCGCTTTGAATACGAAGACTGCGTCTTTGATGTTTTAGGTTGGAAGGGAGATCTATTTCCTTTCAAACTCAATATGGACCAGCTCATGCCGCTCGTGAGCCACCGCGCCCACCTGCCTCCGAGTGCCCACACCACTTTTGTGGCGCCCAATTTCGTGGTCTGCTCCTTTGTGCCACGCCCGGTGGAAAGCGATGAGGACGCCCTGAAGGTGCCCTTCTACCACCAGAATATCGACTACGATGAGGTGCTCTTTTACCACAATGGGGATTTCTTCAGCCGAGCCAATCTTCATTCCGGCATGATGAGCTTTCACCCTGCGGGCTTTCCGCACGGCCCCCACCCCCAGGCTTTTGAAAAGATCAAAGGCATGACCTTCACTAACGAATATGCCGTGATGATTGATACCCGCCGGCCGCTCCTGCGCGACGCCAGCACCGAAAAACTCGAGCTCACCGAATACTGGAAGAGTTGGCAAAAACCATGATCGAAAATATCGAAAAACTCTGGGCTAAGATCAAAGACGGCAAAACCCTGGTGGAAACCATGGGGATCGAAATCGAACACCTAAGCGTGGACGAAGTGCGGGGCTCGATGCCCGTGGACACGCGCACAGTGCAATACTTTGGCGTGCTCCATGGCGGAGCCTCCGCCGCCTTTGCAGAATCCCTGGCCTCGATCGGTGGGAACCTGCATATCGACCTCGCCAAAGAAAGCGCTGTGGGCCTCGAGCTCAATGCCAACCACCTAAAATCGGTGGCCAAGGGCCGGGTACTAGGCGTGGCCAAGCCGATTCATATCGGACGCAAAACCCAAGTCTGGGGCATCGAGATCCGCAATGAAGATGGCCAGCTGATCTGCATCTCGCGCTGTACTTTGATGATCGTGCCTAGGGGTTAGGGGCGGGAGGAAATCGATTCCCACATATAGTCTTCCAGCAGCACTTGCCCAGGAGCAGCCAGGCCTGCGGCATCGTAGGTGGTGGCGCAGCTGTAAGAAGAGTAGGGATGCCAATCGCCCACCAGTAGGTAGCATTTTACAGTAGCCCCTACTTTTCTCAACAAGCCACCACCGCTTTGGATCTCGCCCTCGGAAGGAACACTAAGAGAATTGAAAATAGCTTCCGCGGCCGGCCCGTGGGTCACCACATTCAGTCGGCCATCGGCAAGCTTTTCCGTGGTGACCGTTTGTTCTTCGGCAAAAACTTGGGTCGGCAAAAGTAGGGCTAGAAGGACGAAATATTTCATTTTATCTCCAAAAAAATGGGATGGATAAGAGCAGGCGCCACATATAGCGCAGGGCATCCATGAAGGCAAGAGCAGCCTAAAATCACATCTGGCGCGACAGATTGTCCACGGCCAAGGCCGCTTCCCGCATCACTTCCGAGAGAGTGGGGTGGGCGTGGAAGGAGCGCGCGATATCCTCGGCGCTGCCACCGAACTCCATCACCACCACGGCTTCGGCGATCATGTCGGAAGCGCGTGGGCCAATGATGTGCACGCCCAGCACGCGGTCGGTTTTTTTGTCCGCTAGGATTTTCACAAAACCTTCGGTGAAGCCCATCGCCTTGGCGCGCCCATTCGGGGTGAAGGGAAATTTCCCGGCCTTATATTCCGTGCCCTGCTCTTTGAGCTGCTCTTCGGTATAGCCGACCGAAGCCACCTCGGGCCAGGTATAGACCACGCTGGGCACGGTCAAGTAATTCACGTGGCCGGCGCGGCCCGCGATGGTTTCAGCTACAGCAACTCCCTCTTCTTCGGCTTTATGCGCAAGCATCGGGCCAGGGATCACATCGCCAACGGCGTAAATGTTCGGAAATTTTTTGGTGCGCAGGTGCTCGTCTACCAGGATGCGTCCGCCCTTGTCCTTTTCAATACCCAAGGCTTCGAGCCCAAGCCCCTCGGAAAAGGGCTTGCGTCCTGCCGCCACGAGCACCACATCTCCTTCGAGGGTGGGCAAGGCTTCCCCGGAGGTGGATTCAAGAGCCAGCGCCACTCCCGTCTCGCTCACGCGCGCGCTTTTCACCTTGGTCGTTAGCATGAATTGGAATCCTTGTTTCTCGAGGGTGCGCTTCAGCTGGTCGCTGGTCTGGCGATCCATGCCCCCGCATAGCCGCTCATTGTATTCGACCACCGTCACGTTCGCCCCGAGCCGGCGCCAAACCGAACCAAGCTCCAGGCCGATCACCCCACCACCCACCACGATCAGGTGTTTGGGCACTTCGCTGAGCGAGAGGGCTTCGGTGGAAGAGATCACTCTTTTGCCGTCAAACTGCAGGTGCGGAAGGTTATTGGGCACCGAGCCCGTAGCGATCAGGATATTCTTGGTCTCGAGCACGGTCTTGGTGCCGTCTTTTCCGCTTACTTCCACGGTGTTGGGGCCTTTGATCGAACCTAATCCTTCAAATACATTTACTTTATGCTTGCGCATCAAATAGGCCACGCCCTTGGTGAGGTCTTTCACCACGCGGTCTTTGCGCGCCATCATCTGCGGAAGATCCAGCAGCACTCCGCTCACCTTGATCCCGTGCTCTTCAAAGTGGGTGCGGGCCATGTCGAAATGCTCACTGGAATCGAGCAGGGCCTTGGAGGGAATGCAGCCCACATTGAGGCAGGTGCCGCCGAGCGTGGCTTCCTTTTCGATGATGGCTGTCTTCAGGCCAAGCTGCCCGGCTCGTACCGCGCCTACATAGCCGCCGGGGCCGGCGCCAATGATCACAAGATCGTACTGCTCACTCATAGAACTTCCTCACACTTCGAGAAGGAGACGCTGGGGATCCTCGATGGCTTCCTTCACCTTCACGAGGAAGGTCACGGCGCCCTTGCCGTCGATGATGCGATGGTCGTAGGAGAGAGCCACGTACATCATCGGGCGGATCTTGATTTCTTTATTGATCACGATCGGCCGCTCCTCGATTTTGTGCATGCCGAGGATTCCGCTCTGCGGAGGATTCAGGATGGGCGTAGACATCAAAGATCCATACACGCCGCCATTGGAGATCGTAAAGGTGCCTCCGCCCAAATCGTTGGGAGAGATTTTCCCATCGCGGGCCTTGAGCGCAAAGTTGCGGATCGCGAGCTCGATGCCCGCGAGCGTGAGCTGCTCGGCATTCTTGATCACCGGCACGATCAGGCCCTTTTCGGTGCCCACGGCCACGCCCACATTGTAGTAGTTGTGAAAGAGTTGGTCGTCGCCATCGATGAAGGCATTCACCTCGGGCACGGCCTGCAGGGCCTGGATCGAGGCTTTGACAAAAAATCCCATGAAACCAAGCGACACTCCGTGCTTTTCCTTAAACTTATCCTTGTACTTCTCGCGGGCCTCCATCACGGCCGACATATCAATCTCGTTGAAGGTGGTGAGGATGGCGGCGGTATGCTGGGCTTCGACCAAGCGCTGGGCAATCTTTTTGCGGATCGTGGTGAGCGGCACGCGGGTCACGGTGCCGGCCGGGCCTGTGGGCACGGGAGCTGCCGGAGCCTTGGGGCTTTCTTTGGCCGAAGGAGCCTCGCCTTTGGTGGCGCTTTCGGCGTCGAACTTAGTGATGCGGCCATCTTTTCCGCTCCCAGGAATGGCGGCAGGATCTAAGCCCCGCTCTTCCACCACCCGGCGCACGGCGGGGCTAAGGGTTTCATTCACTCCGGCCTTAGGGGCCGCCGCTGCCGGCGCACTGGGCGCGGGAGGAGGGGAATCGGTCTTTGCGGCTGCTGGCGCGGCTTCCGCAGGGGCGCCGGCCGCGTCCGTATCAATCTGGCCCACGCTCGCGCCGATCTTCACCACGCTACCGGCCTTGGCGCCTATCGTGAGCTTTCCGGCATTCTCGGCCACCACTTCCACGGTGGCCTTGTCGGTCTCGAGGCTCAGGAGCACGTCGTTCTTTTTTACGGCCTCCCCGTCTTTTTTCATCCACGATGCAATCGTGGCCTCGGTGATCGATTCGCCTACGGCGGGAACTTTGATATCGACTTTCATTTAAAACATCCTTTGATGATTTCGGACTGCTCCGTTTGGTGCACCTTGGGCGATCCAATCGCCGGGCTGGCCCGCTCCGTGCGGCCCACATAGCGGAAGGAGATCCCGCTAAGTCCTGCAAACAATTCTTGTAGACGAGGAGCCACAAAAGTATAGGCCCCCATATTGCGGGGCTCTTCCTGGGCCCAGAGGATCTGCTTGAGGTTCGGATAGGATTTCACGGCCTGGGCAATCTGCTCTCCCGGGAACGGATAGAGCTGCTCCACGCGCACGATCGCCGTGCCGCCATCGTTCTGGTTTTTCTCGCGCTCGTCGAGAAGCTCATAATAAATTTTCCCGCTGCACAGGATCACCCGCTTCACGCTGGATGCTTCTTTAGTGGCTAAGGCATCGGGGATCACTTCCTGGAAAGCGCCCTTGCTCAATTCCTCCAAAGAGGAAATCACCTTCGGGTGACGAAGCAAGGATTTGGGCGACATGATCACGAGCGGCTTGCGGAAATCTCTTTTCACCTGCCGGCGCAAAATATGGAAAAGCTGGGCCGGGGTGGTGGGGTAGGCCACTTGCATATTCTCCTGGGCGCAAAGCTGGAGAAAACGCTCAAGCCGCGCACTAGAATGCTCCGGCCCCTGGCCTTCATAGCCATGCGGGAGGAGGAGCACGAGCCCCGTCATGCGCTGCCATTTCGATTCGGCGGAGGCGATGAATTGGTCAATGATGATCTGCGCGCCATTGGAAAAGTCCCCGAACTGCGCCTCCCAGATCGTGAGCGCGCGGGGATCGGTGGTGGAATTCCCGTACTCAAAACCCAAGACGCCCATTTCCGAGAGCGAGGAATCATGGATCGCAAAATCCGCCACGTCGGGCTGGATGGTGTTGAGGGGGGAGTACCTGGTGCCGTTATTGGCGTCGTGAAAAATCGCATGGCGATGCGTGAACGTCCCGCGCCCCACGTCCTGGCCCGAGATCCGCACTGGAATGCCTTCTTTTATGAGCGCTCCGTAAGCCAGGAGCTCGCCCATGCCCCAGTCCACTTCCCGCGTCTCCATCATCTTGCGACGACTCTCTAATAGTTTCTGCAACTTGGGGTGAGGAGTGAAACCTTCGGGCCAAGAAGTGAGCACCTTCCCGGCGGCCTGCAAGGTGGCTTCCTCAGCTTTGGTTTCAGTCTTGAGCCAAAAATCCTGGGGGCTCGCGCGCTTGAGGCCCTTCCACACACCCTCGAGCGCAAAGAATTTCGGTGTCACATTTTCTTTGCGCGAGCGATCCAAGGCTTCCTGCATGCGGTTCATTTCGGCGTCCATCAGCGCCTGCACGCTGGCTTCCGATTCCACGCCCTCGGCAGAAAGTTTTTTGGCGTAGATCTCGCGCAAGGTGGGGTGACCCTTGATTGACTGGTACATCACGGGCTGGGTGTAGGAGGGTTCATCGCCCTCGTTATGGCCGAAGCGGCGGTAGCAGACGATATCGACCACGATGTCCTGACGGAAAGTCTGGCGGAACTGGTAGGCCAGCTCCATCGCACGCAGGCAATTCTCCACGTCATCGCCATTCACGTGGATCACGGGCAGATGCAGGGCCTTGGCCACATCGGTGCAATAGGTGGAGGAGCGGGAATATTCGGGATTGGTGGTAAAGCCCACCTGGTTGTTCACCACGAGATGGATGGTGCCGCCCACAGTATAACCTTCGAGCTGGGAGAGTTGCAGGGTCTCGGGCACCACGCCCTGGCCGATGAAGGCGGCGTCGCCATGCACGAGCACCGGGATCACGCGCTTGCGCTCGCTATTGTCTTTGCGCAAACGCTGCTTGGCGCGCGCCATGCCGCAGACCACGGGATCCACGGCCTCGAGGTGGCTGGGGTTGAAAGCCATCGAAAGATGCACCTTCTGGCCCTTCACGTCGCGGTCGGAGGAATAGCCCATATGGTATTTCACGTCGCCATCGGCCACATAACCCTGGTTCAGATTGAACGCGCCCTCAAACTCAGCAAAAATCAAATCGAGCGGCTTGCCACAATAAGTGGCGAGCATATTCACCCGCCCACGGTGGGCCATCCCGATCACCACTTCAAGCAATCCTTCAGGGGCGCCAATACGCAGGAGATGCTCCATCATCGGCATCAGGGCATCGCCCCCTTCGATGGAGAAACGTTTTGCGCCAACAAACCTTGTTTGAATGAAGCGCTCGAGCGCTTCCGCCTTGGTTAGGCTCACTAGGGTTTCTTTTTTGGTCTCGGCCGAAGGCTGAAAGGCGGTTTGCTCAAATTCCTTGATCACCCAGCGCTGCACATCGGGATAGACATCGGCAAAATCCACGGTGATAGTGCCGCAATAGGCTTGCTCGAGGCGCGCGAGAATGTCTTTTAACTTCGCGCCCTTTAGGCCCACCATCTGGCCGATCTCAAAAGTAGACTCTAAATCTTTTTCCTCAAGCCCATGCGTGCGCAGCTCCAGCTCAGGGTAGCCCGGCCGCTGCTTGATTCCTAAGGGATCGAGCTTTGCTTTGAAGTGGCCATATTGGCGGTACGCGCGAATGAGGTCATAGACTTTGACTTCTTTGAGCGAGAGGCCGGCCCCGGGGCCACTGACTTTCTTGGCAAACTCCATGCCCTCGAAGAACATCCGCCACTCAGGATCCACGCCTTGGGGGTTTTGCAGAAAGGTTTGAAAGAGATCTTCGATATAGCCCACATTCTGCGAGCCCAAATAAGTGAACTTCTCCAAGAAAAAGCCCTTTCTCCAAATAAATTTCTTTCTATATTTATCGCATAATTACGCGGCGACATGGAGATATTCTTGAGGAATTTCAGGCGCTTTGACATTGGTCGTCATGGAAAGAGTGTAGAGCGAATTGCGGGTGCGCATTTTCGCGGAATGGAAAAGCGCGCGCATGCGGGCAAGCAAGCCACGGCAGAGTGGGGGGGGCTCGCCGCTCGCAAAGGAAAACACGCAGTTTCCGAGAGAACTCATTGATTTTGGAAGGGATATGAGGCATACGTTTTCTTCCTCGCTCTCTTTCATTACCCATGGCGCCGCCAGGAATGGCGCCGGGAGCAAGGAACAACACAGGAGGCAGCAGTGGCTGAACAAGGTTTTTTTAAACGTCGTCCCCGTCCGTCCCGCGACATGATCTTCGACTATAAAGATGTCGAGATGCTCTCGCAATTCGTGTCCCCAGGCGGAAAGATCGTCGCCGCGCGGGTTTCCCGCCTAAACGCGAAACAACAACGTCAATTAGCTCGAGCCGTCAAACGCGCTCGCCAATTGGCGCTTCTGCCTAACGGAGCGTACTAATGAGATCCATCGTCTATTTGGTTTGCGAAGAAACCGGCCACGTGAACTACGTGACCACCAAAAACAAATCCAAGACTCCCGATAAAATTCGGAAGAAAAAATACAGCCCAGCGGCGCGCAAGCACACCTGGCATGGCGAAAAGCGCTAAGGGATAGGAAAATTTTATGAAATGGAAAATCAAAAAGGGCGATCTCGTAGAAGTGATTGCCGGTAAAGACAAAGGCAAACAAGGCAAAATCCTAGGCCTGTTGACAGAAAAAGGCCGCGTTTTGGTGGAGGGCGTGAATCGTGTGAAACGCCATACCAAGCCCAGCCAAAAAAATGCGCAAGGTGGGATCTTGGAAAAAGAAGCCGCCATCCATATGTCTAATGTTTTGCTCGTCGACCCGAAAACCAATAAAGGTGGCCGTGTAAAAATCGTGATCAAGGGCGACAAAAAAACCCGCGTTTTCAAAAAATCGGGCACCGAGCTCAAAGCCTAATTTCCTCTTCTATAAGAATCTTTAAGGCTCACAAGAAAACCCAAGCCACCTACCTTAGGAGCTTGGGTTTTTTCTTTTTTCTTCCGTAGTATATAGGCCTATGGTTTCTTCTGTTCGCACCTTCGTCGAATCCTTACAAAAACATGCTGACCGTTGGTGGTATGCCCCCGTGGTGGGCCTACTGGCCGCCCTGGATGCTTTCCTGGTGGTCATTCCCACAGATGGCCTCCTGATCGGCGCCGTGATGCTAGCCCCGAAGCGCTGGGTCTATTCGGCCGTTATGGTGAGCCTGGGTTCCTCCTTAGGAGCCCTGTCTTTGGCCGCCATTTTGGAAATCCATGGAATGCCCTTCCTCCTGGCCATCAAACCAGGGATTGACCAGACTCCTTTTTTCCTTTGGACCAATAACCTAATGGACAACTGGGGCGGCCTTGCGCTTTTTTTGGTGGCCTTAAGCCCGATGATGCAACACCCAGCGATCGCTCTGGCCGCCTTAGCGGGCATGCCGCTCCTGGAAATCTTTGGCTTGGTGCTGCTTGGCCGAAGCATTAAGTATGGGCTTTTTGCCTGGATCGCCAGCCACGCCCCCAGGCTGCTGAATCGCATCTGGGGGCTCAAAAGCGAACTGGAAGCCGCGCCATTGCCAAAGGTAAAGAATATTTCTACCTAATTATCGATGGTTAGATGCGAATCCCTAAGTAATTCCTTAGGCGAAAACACATAATATATCTTATCCGACGTTATTTGCGCCCTGGCTTTGGAGTGGCTCCCTTGGAGGAAGCTCGCTTTTTTGTAAGCTCAGTCCGCGGAACTATTTTTTTTTCTGATCGGACACTTCATCGATGGCTGGTGCAAAAGGATCGGTTCCACCCTGCATCTGCACCTGCTCTGCGGTACCCATCGAGATCCGTAGGTCATCCGCTTGTTTGGCGGTGAGCTTTCCGGCCTTCAACTGCCGGGTGATTTCGGAGAAAAAGGACTCAATCTGTGGCTTTAAGACCACCAAGATCCGCTCCGACATGGAATTTTCATAGTCATAAGGAGCGGCAATGGCCAGTAAGCCCACGATCCGCTCAAGATCGGCCTGAGGCAAGCGAGAAGAAGAGCGAACTACCTCTAGCACTAGGTCTGTGGTGCCATCCACCAGCTCATTTTGCCGGTCAATGGTCTCGTTATTCATCGAGTCAGGGACCACTCGGGAAAAACCCGCCTTGAGTGTATCCATCCGCTGGCAATACGTGCAGTCGACAGCAAAAGCTGCTTCTAAAACAAAGGCGCTAAATAAGCCTAATATTACAAACTTTTTCATGGATAGTACGCTCCTACAAAGGTTCTAGTACGGATCGGGCGTGCCGCGCAATAGTCGCTACAATATTTATTGGTATCCGCCTTAATTTCAATATGACCGAAGCCCTCTGATCCACCAGTATATACGCAAACCGAACCCCGAGGGGCGGCTTCGCAAGAATCCACCGCCAAGCGGGTC
Source organism: Bdellovibrionales bacterium (assembly GCA_021730855.1). Lineage (GTDB taxonomy): Bacteria > Bdellovibrionota > UBA1018 > CAIPTA01 > CAIPTA01 > JAKFYM01. Next base: position 2,237 of record JAKFYM010000281.1, on the reverse strand, counting down.
ATATGCTGGCCGAGATAGGTACGAACCACTGGGCTGGAAGCGGCCGCACCGGGAAGCGAGAGTCCAAGAGCGCGCTCGAGAGCTTCTCGAACCCCCGACTTACACCAGCCCTTGCTTTTGTTGGGGCTGTCAGTGCCGCCACAAGGGTGCCTCCGCCCCATTCTCCTGCATACATGAGGAGCATACTGCCGGTATCGATTGGCCGAACGCTCGGCCTCTAAAGCTAAGCGCGCCACCAGTCCGGCCACGTCAGCGGGATCACGATTTTGGTTTGGCTCGTCACTAGCCAACTGCCTTTGCAGCACGCTCATCCAACCAAAGATCGCTTCCTGGTTCTGTACGCGCAGCTGGTCGCAAATCGGGCAGTCCACTGTTTTCGCAACGGTTGCCAGCCCGGCAAAAAAACTTGGCGGGTTCAAATAGTGTTTCGCCATATACCCTATGGGCGAGCATCCCTCTTTTGCGGGCTCTACGGCCACCTTCACCCAGGTCACACTGCCCCCTTGCACTTCCTCATCAAGGATGCGCACGGTGTCCGTGGTGTTTAGGCGGCAATCCAAAGTCTCGTCGCTGGCGCGAGGCTCAGAACGATAGGCCAAGCCGTCTACTCCCACCTTCGTGGTGATGTTTAAGGCCTCGATATCGCTGGGGCGTATATAACTAGAATACACAAAACCTTGCGCGGGACAGCCTGGAACGCTCAATTGCACTTTCACTCGCTCGCCATCCTCATGACGGGCTATGGCGGTGATCCCCGTGCTTTCAGGATTTACCGTGCAAAGAGGAGTTCCATCTTCTGCACGCACGTTCAATATATTCGAGAGCACACCAACGCTTATCCCATATTGAGTGGTTTGGGCGGCTCGCACCGGAGCAGGCGTCTGAGCCACCACAGCTGGCGGTGGATTGTTGCTGACCGCAGAAACTACTTGCTGCACTACTGGATTTTGCGTCGCTTGCCGTTGCAAATACTCTGACCAAACATACCCACTGCCACCACCATCGCAACCAGGCAGGTCTAAATTCAATTGCATGCTCACATAGCGCGGCCGATCGGTAGGCACAGCTTCGTTGATCCGCAGAACAGAGCCTCGAGGTGCCGAGCACAGCTTCACGCCCGTGGTAGCAGGACGTGAATTGGTCGACCAAACTCTTAGTGCCGAAGCATTTACTTCGTAAAGCTGGTCTTCCGGGGGCAGGTTTGCCAGGGCCGGAGGGCAGAAATAGGCCAGTCCTAGGATAGCTAGAATAAATGTTTTCACATTGAACTCGTCGGCAAAACGGGGGAAACCTTGAGAACATTCACGTTTTCCTCTTAGGTTTTCGGTATTTTTGCCGATAAAGAAGAACATGATCAGGACCATCGCGCTCAGTTTTATTTTCCTCCTCTCTAGCCCAGCCTGGGCAGCCCCCTCCTGTGGTGAGCGGATCTTAGGTTTTGTTCTTTATGAAGAATTCGTGAAAGGAGAAACGGGCGGGTATTCGATCGTCGAAAAATACGCCTTAAATCCCATTGAAGAGATCTCTCCGCACCGTATGTTCGATGGCCTCTTGGTAAACAAGATTGAAGCTTCCGGCACCAAGCTCGAGCTCGAGCTTCGGCGTCAAGAGGATGGCCCCGCTAGCAAGAAACAAAGCTGGAATTTCAGTGCCTGGGAAAAAGACGCAGGCTACCTGGAAGCCCTCGGCTTCAATATCGAGACTTTTGTCGGCGCCACCTATGCCCCAGGTTTTGTGGTCCTGCGCTTGGTTCTAAATGGACGCACCCTCTGCGAAGACGCTCCGAAGCCCATCAGCCTGGGCGAGTAATCGCAAATTCCTTTAAGATCTTGAGCTAAGCCCCCGATAAGACAGCATGGTCCTGCGCTTCTTTCTTTTGAGCAGTTTGCTTTTCTCTCTTCCCACCTACGCCCAAATGGCCACGGTGACCGCCTCTTCTTTAAACGTACGCAATGCTGTAAAGAGTCCGATTTGCAGCCTTCTTTTAGGCACAGAGGTGGAACCAATCGGCCGTCACGCCGATGGCAGGATCCAAGTGCGCATCCGTGACTCAGAAAACTGTCCGCAAACTGGTTTTGTTTCCTCACGCTACTTGAATGGATTCGCGGATTTTTCCGTGCTACCTCTCACGAGCGAAGACATCCCCGAAGCGGCCGACTTGGTTTGCCACGCCACTCCGGTCTCTTTTATAGACCCAGCTTTAACCTCTGTGCTGCGTCTTAATCGCTTTCTACGAG
>JAKFYM010000116.1 GCA_021730855.1 Bdellovibrionales bacterium | reverse complement strand
TCCGAGGCGGAGGGCCGAAAAGGCGCGGAGGCGTAGCAGAGCTACGTCGAGCACCTTTTCGGTCCGACAACGAAGGAGTCGCGGTTTTCAGCCAGCTGCAGTAGGCCTATTTATGAGACCACTTCTAGGCATCGACCACGCACAAATCACAATTCCTCTAGGCCAGGAAGCCGAGGCACGGGACTTTTATTGTGACTTTCTTGGGCTAGAGGAATTGGAAAAGCCCGAAAGCTTAAAGGCGAGGGGAGGCTTTTGGCTGGCGGTGGGAGAGCTGCAGGTGCATGTGGGCGCCGAAGAGGGAGTGGAAAGACGCAAGACAAAAGCTCATGTGGCCTACCGGGTGCGTGATCTTCCAGCTTGGCGGAAGAAGTTGGCCGCGCGGGGAATGGAGGCGCTCGAGGGCACGCCCATCCCCGGCTGCGACCGCATAGAATTTCGCGATCCTTTCGGGAATCGCGTGGAATTTATTGAGCGAGCTTCTTCGCTCTAGTCTAGAAAGCTTCTGCCGAAATCAATCCAGTCTAGCGTCTCGTGGCCCTCAAGCACCCACTCGTGGCAGTTCACCGATTTGGCGATCTCTTTCATCGAACCATTCACCAGAACCCTGGTGCTATAGGTGGGAACATCTGAGCACATGGGCTGGCCCTCTTGGGCATCCTTCAAAACGGCATTGGAATCAATACCGGCTATTTGAGCCTCTATTTTTTTAACCCCCGCGCGCAGAAGCCAGCCGAGAAGGATATATTCTTTTTTATTATTTTCCCGATGAGTAGTGATTTCAAGAACCATGGCGCCATGACTGTGCAATTGAAAGCGCTTGGTTTGTGGATTTACCTCAAAACCTGGCTCGCGGACTGCTTCTAGCAGCACGGCCGCTTGGGCCGTGCTCGCTGACGTCAGTAACAAAATGAATATAAGAGCGCGTTTCATAGACTTCTCCTTTTTTTCGTCTCTGTTGAGATGCTGATTTTTATATCAGGGAGAGGGCAGGAAAAGCGTCCTGAGTGGCAAAAAGGTTCTGCCTAGCGCGGCTATTCTCTATCGCGCCTCAACTGCGGCTGTTGCACACGGCAATCGTATTCCACATAGAAACGACACGGCTGTCGGCCGCCAGACCTCAATGGCCAGCATGCCCCGAATGATCGTCAGGCGTGCCCTTCTTCATGTCAAGGCCGTGATGCATCATCATGGGACATTTTCCATCTTTCATCATCGGGCAAGAGTTCATCATCTGCTGATGACATTCTGAAAACTTCTTGTCTGACTTCAGGCAGACTACCATTTGCTCATGCATCGTCACCATTTTCTCCCTTACCTCTTTAGAGGGCTCTTCCATTGCCATCATGGGCTTTGCTTTGGCCGCGGGAGCAGCCACTCCCGTTACTGGGCTAATAAAAGCGACTGCTAAAATAACGAATAGACTTCTAATGTTCATATTGCTCTCCTGTTTGGTCCTTTTGGTGGAACCGTTTATGGACCATACTAAAATTTCCACTGAGCTCCTACGCCCAATTTGTCATCCGTGAGCATGCCCCCTGCCGCCCAATGCCAGCTCGGTCCGTACATGAGATTCACTTTCCATTCGGGTTTCTCATGTTGGCGAAAGGTAATCTCGCCCTCTGTAAAAATGTTTTTCGCCCAATGAAATTTCCTCTCTACGTCGAGCCTTAACCCCCCCTTGTGATCCACTAGGAGATTCGTCTCGATGAGCATAGACAGCATATAACCTACACCTATGGTTGCTCGCTGTTGATCGTGGAAGCTCGCTCCCCCAGCAATCACGTTGAAAAATTGGCCAAACCAGCGGCGGTAGAAGAGATCTCCTTCCAGTCCCCAGCTATCGTCTTCTTCTCGGGCCTCCACATCAAGCTCCAAGGTGTCCCAAGTTTTAGAGAGACGAAAGTACGCCCTGCCGTGGCTTGTCGCCGCCTCAAGCATCCCGTTCCAATAGATATGATCATGGAGATGAGGATCGTGCTTTTGGTGCTTTGCCACTTCGGGCTTTGGCGTGAAGGTTGAGTATTTTACCACCCGGGCCATGCCGGTTTTCATATGATAGAGATTGTGACAGTGAAGCATCCATTCGCCAGGCTCGTTGGCATAGAATTCTATAGTACGCGTACCGTGAGGCGGAACATCCACTGTGTGCTTTAACGGTGAAAGCTCGCCGTTTTTATTGAGAACGCGGAAGAAGTGCCCGTGCAAGTGCATCGGATGGTGCATCATAGTTTCATTCACGAAGGTATAGCGAATCACCTGCCCTTCTTGGATCTCCAGAGTACGGTCTTGATATATGGCCTTACCGTTAATATGCCAGATGTAGCGCTCCATATTTCCACCCAGCACAAGCTTCACATCGAGCACTGGTGCATTGACAGGAAGTACGGTTGAGGCCGTGGCTTTCAGGTCATCGACGGTCAATGTCTCGACTACCGTTCTATTTTTCTCTGCCTGAGCACTTACTCCGTGATCAGCATGAGCAGAATCGTCTTGCTTCTTTGCTGGCATTTTATGACCAGCATGGGGATCTTTCTCAGCCTCGGCTTTTAGCTTGGCCTGATCGCTGCCACTGCTTGGCTTCCCTTGATTACCATGGCCTCCGTGCCCTGCATGAGAGCCGTGGGCCGAGTGATCCATTTTACTATGATCCACAGCTTCGTCTTTCTTGGCCTCGTGATTCATCGAGCTATGATCCATTTCCCCATGCCCCATGGCTGCGTGGTCCATAGGCGCATAGAGATCAGGCATCGGCTTTGTAGGAGCTACTACCTTCTCGCCCATTCCAATCCAGCCCGAGGCATAACCAGTCACGTCTTGAACCGTGGCGCGAAGTTCATAATTTTTGTGCTCGGGCACTGTAAAGAGAATGTCGTAGGTCTCGGCCATTCCCATTAAGATTTCATTGGCCCAAACCGGATTGATATCTACGCCATCAGCAGAAACCACCTGGAAAGGCGTTTTTCCCAACGACGCATAGAAGTAACTTGAAGCGCCGGCATTGATGATCCGGATTCTGACTTTTTCTCCAGGGTGCGCAACAATCAACTGGCTGTCTCTTTTCCCGTTGATAAGAAAAGCGTCGTAGCCCACATCGGAGAGATCCATTCCGCCCATCCGGTCCCACTCATTCTTTAGCATCGTGCCTAAGCCGCCAGCTTGGATCGCACCAATGTAAGAGCGCATGCTGTTTTTTTTGTAGAGATAGTAATCTCCGTCTTTGCGAAGATTTTTGATGATCTGATTGGCGTCTTCGTCGGACCAGTCGCTCAAAACCGCCACCACTTCTTTGTCAGTGGTAATGGTCTTCTTTTTAGGATGAATGATGAAAGCTCCGTATACGCCCTTCTGCTCCTGTACAGCCGTATGGGAGTGGTACCAATAGGTTCCGTGCTGGCGGATCTTGAAACGGAAGGTATGGGAAGTTCCACTATGAATCGGAGGGGTGTTCACATAGGCCACGCCATCTTCTTCTGGAGGCAAAAGAATTCCGTGCCAATGGATCGATACTTCTTCTCCCGGAATTTTATTTTGGACCACGATCTCGGCATCATCCCCTTCGGTAAATTCCAAAGTTGGGGCCGGGATTCCGCCATTTACCGTAAGCGCGAAATCTACCGTTTCTTTCCCACTCATATTGACGGACTGCTTAGTTACGTTAAGTTCATAGCGAACAGTCTTGGCAAATACTGCCGTCGGTAGAAGCGTGATTGCTCCCAATAGTAACGCTGCAAACTTCATTTCAGCTCCGTCTTCTAGTTCGGTCAAAATCGGGCAGTCGGGCCTGTCGTCTCCATGGCAATTTCGGGTAAGTGGAGACCGGGATGCTCTAAAGACAGCGCCTGCCAATACGATAAAATTGGACAAGAGTGCGAAGGGTCCTTGGCTCGCCATTGATTTCAATGTCCATCTCAAACCAGGCATAGTGGCTTAGGCTGAAAGCCCTTGTGTCCAAACCAATTAATCGAAAGCTATCTAATTTGGCAGCGGCGTTCTCAAGGCTATTTGCAAACCATACCAACTTCTCCCTTGCCAATGCGCCGCAAAGGGCTTTGCCTTGAATTCTTTCCGATGGATTGGAAACAAATCCCGTGCCTGCGTGGCTCACGGTCGAAAAAGAAAAGAGAAAACAGAAAAACAAAGCGGCGATCTTCATGGTCTCTCCTGTGTCTGTTACGCCTACGACTCTCTTCTCACGTAGAACCTTGGAAAGCCATTCTGGCATTTTCGCAATCCGCTCTCGTAGGGAAACTGCTAATCTTCCGGTAGACAGGACATACGGGCAGGTTTTCCCTAAAAAAGAGGTCAAAAATGACTTTCTGACGCAGATGGGAAATTTCTTTCCTACTCACCTTGAAACTTCATATTCATCGTGAGAGAAGGCAACGAACAGATTGCACCACCGCATCAATTCCCTGGGGACTAAATGAAAAATATCTTCTTATTTTCAGTTGTTTGTTTACTCGCTGGTTTCGCCGTCGGCACATCCGCTTCAGCAGCAATTCTTGAGCGGGTCACCGAATGTCGCACCACAAGTGGTACTATGAATACCTATTTTTTGACCATTCAAGGAGTTCGATCTTTAGATCCAATTCATATTGAAGAAATGGTTTCAAGAATTGGCGGGATCAAGGTAGTCCGCTATTGGTCAGGCATTAGCGGATTTCGTATGGGCTTAGAAGCTAAGAGTTCGGAACCAATTATTGAAATGATGAACGAAAGCTTTGCCGGCAACATTTCCTATACGATTTCTTGCAATGTAATTGTTGGAACCCAGCTAGGACATTAAGCGTTTTGCGCCTTCATTGAGTCTATAATAAATGTTTATGTCCGCGTGAAGCTCGGTGGGTATCAGGGTCGGGAAAGAGGGATTCGACCTACTACAGTCGCGGCTCCTGCCGCTCCTTGCGTAGGCTCTCCTCCGCAGCCTAGCCAAGCCCTCCCGGCTTGGCTCCCAGCGCGAAGTCGCTGCGCGACTCCCCGCTGGTCGGCTGCTTCGAGTTCGAATCCCTACTGCGCGAAACAAAAAACCGGCCGCAGGCTAAAGCCTACGTCCGGTTTTATGATGGCGGAGAGAGAGGGATTCGAACCCTCGATACGTATTACCGTATGCACCCTTAGCAAGGGTGTGCCTTCAGCCACTCGGCCATCTCTCCTTACCAAAAGAGACCCTTTGATCTGACGAAGATCATCTGGCTGCCTGTCCCTCTGGCTTTTGCAGCTAGGCTAATATTTGTCCGACCCTAAAATTGGCGCGCAGGAGAGGAGTCGAACCTCCGACCTACAGATTCGTAGTCTGTTGCTCTATCCAACTGAGCTACCCGCGCGCAGCTGTTTTTCTTGGACGCAACATACTGTATCCCTTCGAATAAACGCAAGCATTCGTTCGATCCCCAAGGAAAACCCGCCTCATTGCTTGAGCCAGGACCGTGCTCTGGATATAGTGACTCTCTTGGGCATCTTGCTGTAATGCGGGGCATAATTTCATGAATTCTTCCATCTTTCGCGAATACGACATCCGGGGCATTGCCGGAACAGATCTCACTCCCGAGCTGGCCCGGAACCTGGGCCAGGCCTACGTGCAGTTTGCCAAAAGCCGCCTGAAAAAAGACCAACTCATCCTCGCCGTTGGCCGCGACTGCCGGACTTCCGGAGAAGAGTATTCCGAAGCTTTGATCGAAGGCCTGAGGGCCGCCGGCGCAAATGTTTTTTCCTTGGGCCTGGTCACCACTCCGATGACCTATTTTTCCATCCACCAGCTGAAAACAGATGGGGCGATCATGGTCACCGGCTCCCATAACCCCCCGGAATACAATGGCTTCAAGATCTGCGTGGGCAAGGGCTCCCTTTTCGGTGAAGACATCCAGGAACTGCGCACGCTCATGGAAAAGGGCACTCCAGCGGCGTCCAAGGCAGGCACCGTAGAGAAGATGGATATTTTTCCGTCCTACCTAGACTTTGTGCTCACGAACGTGAAACTAAAGCGCCCCCTGAAAATCGTGATTGATGCCGGGAACGGAGCCGCCTCGCAGTTCGCTCCCACCGTCTATCGAAAGCTTGGCTGTGAGGTAACGGAACTTTTTTGCACCCCAGATGGCACCTTTCCCAACCATCCAGCCGATCCCACCGTGGAAGAGAACCTTCAAGACGTGATCGCCTCCGTAAAAAAGCACCAGGCGGATGCCGGGATCGCTTTTGACGGGGACGCCGATCGCGTGGGCGTGGTGAATGAAAAGGGCGAGATCCTCTGGGGTGACGAGCTCATGGTGATCTTCTCGCGGGCCGTGCTCAAGGATCATCCGGGTGCCACCATTATTTCCGAAGTAAAAAGCTCACATCGCCTCTACAACGACATTGAAAAGCATGGCGGCAAGGGCGTGATGTGGAAAACGGGGCACTCCCTGATCAAGGCCAAGATGAAGGAGACGGGCGCCAAGCTCGCCGGAGAAATGAGCGGGCACATCTTTTTTGCCGACCGTTTTTTCGGTTTCGACGACGCTATCTACGCCGGCGCGCGTTTTCTAGAGATTCTCTCGCAAACCAATGACAAAGCCTCGAGCCTCCTGAGTGGGATTCCAAAATCGGTCAACACCCCGGAAATCCGTGTGGATTGCGACGATGAGGCGAAGTGGGGTATCATCGACCGCATTCGTTCTTCCCTTCGGACAAAATACCGCACCAATGAAATCGACGGGGTACGGGTAGAATTCGGCGACGCCTGGGGGCTGGTACGCGCCTCCAATACGCAGCCGGTGATCGTGATGCGCTTCGAAGCGCAGTCACAAGCCCGCCTGGATGAAATCCGCAAAATCATCGAGGATGAAGCCCGCGCCGCTGGCCTCAAGCTATAGTTTTTTGAAAAGAGAGAAAGTGGCCAATTTAGAAAACACCATCATCATTCGTGGTGCGCGCGAACACAATTTGAAGAATGTCGATCTCGACATTCCCAAAAACGCGCTCGTCGTGATCACTGGCGTCTCCGGCTCCGGGAAATCCTCCCTGGCCTTCGACACCATCTATGCCGAAGGCCAGAGGCGCTATGTGGAGAGCCTCTCCGCCTACGCACGCCAATTCCTCGAGCAGATGACCAAGCCCGATGTGGATTCGCTGGAAGGCCTTGCCCCATCGGTATCCATCGAGCAGCGAACCACCAGCCACAACCCGCGCTCCACCGTGGGCACCATCACCGAGATCTATGATTATATGCGCGTGCTTTGGGCAAAGGTGGCCAAGCCCGCTGCTGGCGCCAGCGGCAAAGAGCTCGTCTCCCAGACCCAAGAGCAGATCGTGGATCGCATCATGGGCCTCAAAGAGGGAAGCCGCGTGCAGGTGCTTGCGCCCATCGTGATCCAGCGCAAGGGCGAACACGCTAAAGAGATCGAATCAGCTCGCAAATCAGGCTTCTCCAAAATTCGCATCAACCAGGTCACCCACGATATCTTCGACGAGCTGAAGGTGGATCGGAACAAGAAAAACAATATCTCGATCGTGGTGGATCGCTTGCTGCTAAAGCCTGAGAACCGTGGGCGCATCGCCAAAGCCATCGACGTGGCGATCAAGCTTGCCAAGGGAAATATCCTGGTGGAGTCCGTAGGGGAGGGGGAGCCCAAGTCGTTTTCCTTCAGCACCGGCCTCTCCGATCCCAGCACTGGGATCAGCCTGCCCAGTCCTGAGCCACGCTTATTTTCCTTTAACTCTCCCGTGGGCGCCTGCCCGCAGTGCAACGGCCTGGGCTATCTATACGAATTTGACCCCGACCTTATCCTAAACAATTCTGAACTATCGATCGCCGATGGGGCACTGGAAAACTGGATGGGAAAAGACCCTCCGGGCAATCCCTCCTATGAGCGCCAGACCATCGAAGCCCTGGCCAAGCACTATAAGTTCGACCTGAACACGCCCTACAAAAAACTCTCCGACCGCGTGCACAGCCTGATTTTTTACGGCACCCATAAAGAAGAGATCCAGTTTCACTTCAAGGGCCGGCAGGGGAATTACAAAACCAAACGCCCCTTCGAAGGAATCGTGCTCGATTTCGAGAAAAAGAAAGCCAATGCCGACGAAGACCATTTAGCCTACTTTGACCAATACATCTCCCGCCAGGCCTGCGAAGAATGCCACGGCAACCGCCTCAAGCCCGAGGCCCTAGCCTTCAAGATCCAAGGCAAATCGATCGCCGAAGCCAGCCGCCTGCCGCTGAAGGAATGTTTGGAATATTTCGACAGCTTCGAGCTCAAAGGCCGCGAAGCCATCCTCGCCGAAATTCTCCTGCGCGAGATTCGCTCCCGCATTGGTTTCCTGATCAATGTGGGCCTCGAATACCTGGATCTCTCCCGTACCACGAACACCCTTTCCGGGGGAGAAACGCAGCGGGTGCGCCTAGCCACCCAGATCGGCGCCTCGCTCGTGGGCGTGCTCTATGTGCTCGACGAGCCCTCAATCGGCCTGCACCAGCGCGACAACGCCAAACTCATTGAATCGCTCAAAACCCTGCGAGACCGCGGAAATTCCGTGCTGGTGGTGGAGCACGATCGCGACACCATCGAACAGGCCGACTATGTGATCGACATGGGCCCCGGCGCCGGCAAACTAGGCGGCGAAGTGGTGGCCAAGGGCCGGCCCGAGGAAATCATCGGCTTCGAAAAAAGCCCCACCGGGCGCTACCTCAAAGGCTATGACCAGATTCCCCTTCCCGCCAAGCGCCGCCCAGCCGATCCCGCGCGCTTTTTGGAGATCACGGGCTGCACCGGCAATAATTTGCAAGATGTGAGCGTGCGCCTTCCCTTGGGCTCGCTGATCTGCGTTTCCGGAGTTTCGGGTTCGGGAAAATCCACCTTGGTCTTCGACACCCTCGTGCCCGCGCTGAAAAAAGAACTCTACCGCTCGAACCAGCAAATCGCTCCTTTCCGCGCGATCAATGGCACCGAGCACCTCGACAAAGTGGTGAACGTGGACCAGTCCCCGATTGGCCGCAGCCCACGCTCCAATCCCGCCACCTATACCGGCGTGTTCACCCAGATCCGCACCCTCTTCGCGCAGACCGTGGACGCCCAGGTGCGCGGCTACGATATCGGCCGCTTCTCCTTCAACGTGAAGGGCGGCCGCTGCGATACCTGCGAGGGCGATGGCGCCATCAAAGTGGAAATGCATTTCCTGCCCGATGTCTATGTGCCCTGCCATGCCTGCGGAGGCCTGCGCTACAATCGCGAAACCCTAGCTGTGCGCTACAAAGGCAAAAACATCGCCGACGTGCTCGCAATGACCATCGAAGAAGCCCTCACGTTTTTTGAAAAAGTGCCTTCGATCGAAAAATTCCTGCGCGTTCTCCATGATGTGGGCCTTGGTTATGTCACCCTCGGCCAGTCCGCCACCACGCTCTCGGGGGGGGAGGCCCAGCGCATGAAGCTTTCCAAGGAATTAAGCAAACGCCCCACGGGCCGCACACTCTACATTCTCGACGAGCCATCGACGGGCTTGCACTTCCAGGACATCAGCCAATTGCTCGAAGTGATCCACCGTCTTGTGGACCAGGGAAATTCCGTGCTCATCATCGAGCACAATCTCGATATCCTCAAACACGCAGACTATCTCGTGGACCTTGGCCCAGAGGGCGGCTCCGGGGGTGGAAAGATCGTGGGGGCCGGCACGCCCGAGGAAGTGGTGAAGCAAGGCAAGGGCTATACTGCGAAATTTCTCGGTCCCTACTTAGCACGCCCCGCTAGCGGCAAAGCCGGTCGAGCGGAACGCAGCCTATAGTCACTTTCGCTTGCGCCAGAGGCGATGCCCCTCTTCCACCTGGAGTGCAGAAACAAAGGCAAGGTAGCAGAAACCAAAAACCGCCAACACAAAGAGCGGCAGCAAATCGTAGCGAAAGAAAACAATGGCTTCGGGGAAAACCTTCCTCGCCACCAGGGCAAGACCGGCGGCCATCAGAGCCGCGCCCCATACTTTCACAAGAAAACTCACAGGAATCTCAATCGAGCCGATGCGCTTCGTGAGCGCGCGCTTGAGCAGAAACGTTTCCACCCAGCCCGACATTCCCGATCCCGCCGTGAGCCCCACCACGCCGAGCGCCAGTTCGATCCCCGGAAGGTTCGGCAGCGGGAGGCCAACGAAAAGAAGAAAATCTATGAGCAGCGGGCGCAGCGGAAAGGCCAAGAGCAGGCTGAGGCCAAGAGCGAGCAGCAAACGCACCAGCGCGAAATAGAGCGGGCGGCGCACGTCATGCAAAGCATAGAAGGCGGACGAGTAGAGCCGTCCCCAAGTGGCGGCCTGCAGGCCAATGGCGGCGCCGATCAGCACATACCAGACGTAGAGAGTGTCTTCGGGACCAAAAGCCCCGGTTTGGTAGAGCGCGGAAACCACATAGCGGCCCAGAACGATAAAAGCGATGAGCGAAGGCACCACAAAAAAAGAAATTTGCCGCCGGCCGGCACGCAGGCGTTCCCGCAATTTTTCGGGATCCCCCAAGCCCGCCGAGGCCGACATCCCAGGCAGCTCCGCCGCGGCCACAGCCATGCCGAAAAGGCTGATCGGCAATAGATAGAGTGTTTGGGCATAGGCCAAGCTCGCCACTGCACTCGCCCCGAGAAAGCTCGCAATCACTCCGTCTACATACGCGCTCACTTGCACCACGCCACGGCCAACCAGCACGGGAGTGAAATTGCGAAAAATCGTATGGGCTGCCTCGAGCCGCGTTTTCAAAAACAAACGAACCTGCGGGCGATAGCGAAACACATAGGGCAGCTGCACCATCACCTGCAGCACCGAACCCACCACGGAGGCCCAGGCCAGAGTCAGGGCGAGTTCCTCTTGAGACGACGAGCGGCCATACACCACCAACGCCACGATCATGGCCAAATTCCAGAAAACAGGCGCCACATAGGACAGAAAAAAATGTCCGTGGCTATTGAGGATTCCCAGGCACCAGGCCGAGAGCACAAGCAGGCCCACGCCGGGAAAGAGGATGCGCACCAGGGACACCATCAAGAGGCGCGTGTCCCCGGAAAAGCCGGGGGCTAGGATGTCGACAAAAACAGGAGTGAAGACCACTCCGAGAAGAACAAGCAGGGCCATGGCGAGCATCAGCACGGCCCCGATGAATCCAGCCAAGCGTCGGGCATCTTCCTGCGCGCCTTGGGCCTGCAAGCGCGCGTAGACGGGAATGAAGGATGCCGACAGCACTCCCTCGCCAAAAAGATTCTGCAAGAAATTGGGGATGCGCAGCGCGGCCTTGAAAGCCCCCGCGGCTTCGGAATTTCCTAAATAGTGGGCGAACACCCGATCACGCACGAGGCCAGCAATGCGGCTCAGAAAAATGCCAGTCCCCACAAGAAGGGAGGCGGCGCGGGCGGTAGGGATTTTAGCTGGCATCTCGCTCTATTGTAGCGGGCGAGCAGGCAAGGGAAAGAAAAAAGGCCACCAGCGATGCGCCAGTAGCCTTTTTCTAAAAAGCCTTCTTCTTAGGCAGTGATGCCCGAAAGGAAAAGCGTGAAGATCAAAAGGGTCTCTACGAACGCCACACCCAGCAACATAGGGGTGAAGATCTGCCCAGAAGCGCCAGGATTGCGGGCGATTCCGTCCAGAGCGGTGGACACGATCTTGCCTTGGCCGAGAGCGCAACCAAGAGCAGCCACACCTACGGCGAAGCCTTTAGCGAGGGCGTACATAGGACGTCCGTCTGCTGCTGCAGCTTCCCCTTCAGCGAAGGCCAAAGCCGGCAATAAGAATGCAGCGGCGCTGCCCAATGCGAGGTTAAATTTCTTCATTTTTCTACTCTCCTTTTTGTTGCACATGAACATGGTTATTAGTGATGTTCGCTCTCTTTGGCCATGGAGATATACACCATGGTCAACATTACGAATATAAAGGCCTGGAGAAAGCACACCAGCAGGCCTAAGAAGTAAATCGGCACAGGCACGAGATAGGGAGCCATGTCGGTGAAAACGGCGAGCACCGTATGGTCTCCCGACATATTGCCTTTCAAGCGCAGCGCCAAAGTGAAGGGCCGCACGCCATGGCTAATGAGCTCGATCGGCAGAAGGAGCCAAGCCATATACCAAACGGGGCCGAGGAAATGCTTGAAGTAAGCAAGGCCCGAAGCTCTCACGCCTCGGTAGTTGTAGTAGAGGAATACGAAGAGACCACAGGCCAAGGTGGTGTTCACATTATCAGTAGGTGGAGCCAGGCCCGGGAACAATCCAAGCAAATTGCTCACAAAGATAAAAAGAAAGAGCGCTCCCACTACCGGGAAATATGTGACGGCATCGCGGCCCATAATGTTGTGGGTCAATTTATAAAGGTTCTCGGAAACCACATCGGAAAAATTCAGGAAATTTAATTTCGAAGGGGGAACTAGGTAGTCTTTCTGCCTCGCAAGCGAGAGACGCGCCAGTACCGCAAAAATCATCAGGATCACGCCCACGAAGATGGATCCAGCAATGTGGTTTTCGAGCTGGTTCAGTCCCGGAATGAAGTGAAACCAACTAAAATGCGATCCATGTTCCATTATCAAACCCTTATTACGGCTATTACGGCTTCTGCATCCACCGCTTTGCTAGCCCGCGAATGCGCCAAACACTGTACGTAAGACCCAAGGTTGCGAAGATCCCCACCCCGAACGGAGCAGTATTCCAATGGCTATCGATGAAACTGCCTAGCCAATAGCCCCCACCGATGAAGGTGAGAAGCTCGCCAGAGACCAACGCAAACACGCCCGTCTTTTTCAACAAGTCAGCATCAAGGAGCCGCAAGGTCTTTACCCGTAGCCTTCCAGTACCATGTGCTTAGAAATTGCGTCAAGGCTCTACTCTTTCACGTCGGAAATTCGTGGAAGCCCGTAGTGAGCCAATCCGGCGCCAAGAATGCAGAGAAGAAAAGTGCCGATGCCTAAGGCCACGGCCATTGCCCAATCGGGCTGAAGTTGCTGTGAGAGTAAAAAAATCCCGGCCCACCAGCCCAATTTGCCAAAAAACAGGAGAGCCACCGCAGTGGGATTGGCCTTTTTCACTCCAGTGAGCAGGCCAATCAGCATTTCGGTGATCCAAAATCCTAACGCCAGGCATAATATGGCCGCAAGAGCCACGAGCCCATGCTTCCAGCCCCAAAGTAAGGAACCGGCCACATAGCCCAGCAGAGCGGAGCCGGCAAAAGCCATGAGAAGGGTTCTACGCAAACTAGGCCATTTTTTATCGATCTGAGGCATAAGCCAGATCCATACCCCATCCTTAGCGACGGCGCAAAATCTTCCGCCTCTTGATCTTTTGCATCTTCAGATCGACGACCGATGGGGCGGGGTAGTCGTCGCGAACACTAGCAAAGATCTCATAAGCTTTGTCGAGGTCGTCCTGCTCTTCATAACTAGATGCTTTGCCAAAACCTGCCAGTGCTTTTTGCTCTCTAGGGGCGTGCTCGATCACGCGATCAAATACCTTTATGGCTTCCTGCCATTTTCCTTGAGCGCTAAGGGTGTTTCCCACCTCTAGCTCCGCTTTCCAATAGGCTTTGCCATTAGGAAACGTTTCTTTCATATAGCGAAAGACTTTCTCTGCGTCGGTGAACTGGGATTTGAGAAAAAAAGCGCGCCCAAGGCGGAAGAGCAGGTCTTCGGCTTCTTCTTCATTTTTGTAGTTCTTCACAAGCTTGGTGTAAGTAGCGATGGCTTCGTCGTAGTTCTCGAAGGCCTGGAACTGTAGGTCCGCGAGGATCTTCTCCACCTCGCGCTTTTTGTTCTCGTCTCGCGAGCGCTTCAGGTATTCGTGATAGGCGCTTATCGCCTCCTGCGCGCGTCCCAAGTAGAGGTGCTGAATCTCCGCAATCTTCAACTGGGCGGAAAGCCCCATATCGGAGTGCGGGGATTTATCCACGATGCTTTGAAACTCACTGATCGAAGCGTCGTATTTTTTATCCTCGAGAAGTTTTTCCGCGAGGATAAATTTTGTTTCTGGGCTGTTGGCGTTGCAAGCAAGCAAAGCCAACAATCCGACAGACAAAATCTTATTGAGGCTGTTCAGGGGGCGCCTCATCCACCACATCTGTTTCCGCTAAGCTTTGGCAAGCCACCACTTTTTCGCCATCTTTCACGCGCACTAAGCGCACGCCAGTGGTGTTGCGGCCCATCGTGGAAATTTCACGGATGCGTAGGCGCACGATCTGGCCTTTGTCCGTGATCACCATGAGGTCATCCATATCCGACACGGTACGGATGCCCACCACGTCTCCACCTTTTTCGCTCATCTTCATGGTGATGATGCCTTTGCCGCCGCGCGACTGCACACGATACTCGGAGGGTTCTGTGCGTTTGCCATATCCCAAGCTAGTCACGGAGAGGATGTCTACCTTCTGGTCTTTGTCGAGCACCGTCATGCCCACCACTTCGTCGCCCTCTTCGAGATCCATGCCACGCACACCTGCGGCCACGCGGCCCATGCTGCGGACATCATCTTCGGGGAAACGAATGCTCATTCCACTCTTGGAGCAAAGCAGTACATGACTGCCCGAATTGCAGAGAGCGGCATTCACTAGAATATCGCCGGGGTTCACCGTCAGAGCAATGATGCCCGAGGGACGGGGGTGGGAGAAGGCCGAGAGCTCGGTCTTCTTGATCACGCCCTGCTTGGTGGCCATCACGATCGCTCCGGGAGAATCAAAGTTCTTCACGGCAAGTACCGAACAAACTTTTTCCACGTTCGAAAGATTCAAAAGGCTGGCCAGCGTTTTTCCACGTGAGGTGCGATTTCCTTCAGGAATTTGGTGCACCTTTAGCCAGTAGAGTTTGCCGAGATTTGTGAACACCATCATATAGCTCTTGGTGTCGGCCGTGAATAAATGGGTGACGAAGTCTTCTTCGTTCGTCGTCATTCCTTTGATGCCCATGCCACCGCGATTTTGGGCGCGGTAGGTCTCTGGGGGCACTCGCTTCACATAACCTTGGTTGGTGATGGTCACCATCATCTCGGCGTCGGCGATAAGATCCTCTTCGTCGATCGCACCCTCATCCACAATGATTTCCGTACGGCGTTTATTGCCGTAACGGTCTTTGATTTCTGTGGATTCTTCGATGATTTTTTCCAACTGCATTTTGTCATTCGCAAGCAGGGCCTGCAGATGCTGAATGAGTTTTTTCAGGTCTTGGAGCTCCGCATCGAGCTTGCTGCGCTCCAGGCCGGTGAGCCGCTGCAAGCGCATGTCGAGGATCGCTTGGGCCTGCAAATCAGAGAACTCAAATTTCTTGATCAAGCCACCTTTGGCTTCGTCTGGATTTCGCGATCCTTTGATCAGCGCCACGATCGCGTCGATATTGTCGATCGCCTTGAGCAATCCATCCAAAATATGCGCGCGTGCTTCGGCCTTCTTCAGGTCAAACTGCGAGCGGCGCACGATGATGTTGCGGCGATGATCCACAAAGGCTTCAAGATAGTCTTTGAGATTGAGTAACTTGGGCTGCCCATTTCGTAGCGCCAGCGTGATCACACCAAAAGTTTCCGTGAGTTGGGTGAGCTTATAGAGGCGATTGATGATTACCTGAACGTTCTCGCCCTTACGACACTCGATCACCACCCGCATGCCCTTACGATCGGACTCATCACGAATGTCGCTGATGCCTTCTAGTTTTTTCTCCCGCACCAGGGTGGCGATTTTTTCAACCAAACGTGCTTTGTTTACTTGGTAGGGGATCTCGGAAATCACGATCAGCTCTTTGTCGCGCTTGCCCTCTTCCACTTCCACCTTGGCGCGCATCTTGATAATGCCGCGCCCGGTACGATAGGCAGATTTGATGCCTTCGCGACCAAGGATAAAACCGGCCGTGGGAAAATCTGGGCCCTTGATGATCTTCATCAAATCTTCGATGGTCACTTCGGTATTGGAGAGGCGTCCACGAATCACTTCCACCAATCCGTCGATCACCTCGCCTAAATTATGCGGGGGGATATTGGTGGCCATACCCACCGCAATGCCTGAAGACCCATTGACTAAAAGATTGGGAATCCGCGAGGGAAGTACGGTGGGTTCTTTGGTGGAGCCATCGTAGTTGGGAACAAAATCTACCGTGTCTTTTTCAATATCCGCAAGAAGCTCAGAAGTGATCCGCGCCATGCGAACCTCGGTATAGCGCATGGCTGCCGGAGAGTCGCCGTCGATGGAACCGAAGTTTCCTTGTCCATCCACTAGCGGATAGCGCAGCGTAAAATCTTGGGCCATGCGCACGATGGTATCGTAGATCGCGGTGTCTCCATGGGGATGGTATTTACCCATCACTTCCCCGACCACACGAGCAGATTTTTTATAGGTTCGGTTCCAGGTGTTGGACATCTCGTGCATGGTATAGAGCGCACGGCGATGCACCGGCTTCAATCCATCTCGCACGTCAGGGAGGGCACGGCCTACGATCACGCTCATGGCGTAATCAAGGTAGGACGTCTGCATCTCTTCCTCAATTTTGATATCGACTACGCTGTCTTTCTTTTCCATAAATCCCTTGGCTCCGCCTTATACGTCTAGGTTCTTCACGCGGAGAGCGTTCTGTTCAATAAATTCACGCCTTGGCTCTACAGCATCGCCCATCAGCACGCTGAAGATTGTATCGCTCGCCACGGCATCATCTATGGTCACGCGCTGAAGCGAGCGGCGTGTGGGATCCATGGTGGTTTCCCAAAGCTGCTCCGGATTCATCTCTCCAAGGCCTTTGTACCGCTGCACGGTCATGCCTTTTTTCGAATAGGTGAGAATTTTTTCCGCCAACTCGAAAATATCTTTTGCGGAATGAAAATCAACCATGGCCTCCTCCACCACGCGCTCTTCGGTATTGCCTTCGGGCTGCGGGGCAGGAGCTTCTTCTTTTTTTGCCGACTCTTTTTCATTCGTCCAGGTCAGGCGGAAAGTGCCTTCTCCGATGGCGAGCATGTTCTGCGCCATGCGCAGGAGTTCTTTGTATTCAGGAGAATGCACGAGCACCTTATCAACAATAGTTATTTTTCTGCCATTTGGCGTAACTGTGATTACTTCCGCGCGATAGGCACTATGCTCCTCATCGCGAGTGATGGTGTAAGTAAATTCGCGGATGCCGCGCTTTAAAACATATTCCTTGATGAACCCTAATTTCTCTTTCAATGCGTCTTCCGTCGAAAGGCTTTCTTCACCAAATTCCGCATCCAAAATCATCGCGTTGATCACATCAGGCTCCGCGCGGAAAGAATATCGCTTCACGCCCTGGTTGTAGCCAAAACAAGCTCTTAGCGAAGTGGAGAGCTGTGAGGTGGGAACTGGCTTGGACCCCACGGTCACTTGCACGGCATCGAGGGCCGTCTTTAAGAGATAGCTCTGCAACTCGGCATCATTTTTCAAATACTGGTCTTTGCCGCCTTTGCGGATTTTGTAGAGAGGCGGCTGGGCAATATATAAATAGCCGCGTTCGATGATTTCGCGCATCTGCCGGAAAAAGAAAGTGAGTAGCAGGGTGCGGATGTGGGCACCGTCGACATCCGCATCCGTCATGATCACAATTTTGTGGTAGCGCAGCTTCGAGATATCAAAGTTTTCTTTTCCGATCGAAGTGCCGAGCGCGGTGATCAAAATGCGAATCTCTTCAAAACCAAGCACTTTATCGA